>JBBAAF010000084.1:0-16944 GCA_041658425.1 Bacteroidales bacterium
CTCTACATCAGACGCAAATATGCGTCTCTACATCAGACGCAAATATGCGTCTCTACGAGGTACTCTGCTATCTGAATAGCATTAGTGGCAGCTCCTTTCCGAAGGTTATCCGAAACAACCCACAGGTTCAGGCATTTTTCCCTTGATTCATCGCGCCTGATGCGTCCGACAAATACCTCATCACGCCCGTTGGCTGTAAGTGCCATCGGGTATTCTGATTTTGCGGGATTATCGACTACCACGCAGCCTGGTGCTTCGGAGAGGATTTTACGAACATCGGCCAGCTCGTATTCTTTGTGAAACTCGATATTTATTGACTCCGAATGTCCGCCTGTAACCGGTACCCGTACGGTTGTTGCGGTGACCATGATCGAAGGATCGCCCAGGATTTTCCGGGTTTCGTTCACCATTTTCATTTCCTCTTTTGTATACCCGTTTTCGGTGAAAACATCGCACTGCGGGATGCAATTCCGGTAAATCTGATGCGGATAGGCACGGTCAACGTCGTGTAGAGACGCATAATTATGCGTCTCTACGGCTGCCCGTTCTTCATTCTCTAATTGATTAAGGGCCTTAACGCCTGTGCCGGTTACCGATTGATAGGTACTGATAACGAGCCGGGCGATACCATAGGCACGGTGAAGCGGAGCGATGGCAACCAGCATCTGGATGGTCGAACAGTTTGGGTTGGCGATGATCAGATCATCACGGGTGAGTTCGTGAGCATTGATTTCGGGGATCACCAGCTTTTTCGACGGGTCCATCCGCCAGGCCGATGAGTTGTCAATCACTACGGTCCCATTAGCAGCGAATTTTGGTGCGAGCTCGAGGGAAGTATTGCCGCCGGCTGAAAAGATGGCGATGGCCGGTTTCATCAGGATAGCCTCAGCGGCCGAAACAACGGTATACTCCTGTTTCTTAAAGATTACCTTTTTCCCGACGGACTTTTCTGTAGCAACGGGTATCAGTTCAGTAACCGGGAAGTTTCGTTCTTCCAATACCTGGAGCATTTTGCTTCCCACCAGGCCTGTAGCACCAACAACTGCAATTTTCATTTAAAAATTTCCAAAAGGTGATTAAAATGACGTCTATATAGGATGGCAAATATAATACAGATGAAGAGTATAATTTTGATAATTCTGCTTCTCGGGGGAACGGGCCGGCACATGGGCCGGCCCCTACAAGCCATGGATCAGCAGCTGGCGGGCGGGGGCCTCCTCATTTCCGAGATCATGCCCGACCCCGATCCTGCTGTTGGCTTACCGCCTTACGAGTTTGTGGAGTGGTACAATGCCGGCGGTGATACGGTGAATTTAACTGACTGGCAGTGGGTTGTGGGCGACAAAGTACGGCGGGTGGGCGGCGGCCGGGTAACCCCCGGTGGCTATGTGATCGTTTGCTCGCCAGCCGCCGCGCCGGCATTCAGGGCACTTGGACAAGTGATTGCCATGGAGTCATTTCCGGCGCTCCGGAACACGGGCGAGCGGCTTACCCTGCTTAACCCGGCCGGCATAGCAGTACATACCGTGGAATATTCACCGGATCAGTTTACCGATGTACTCAAGGCTAATGGTGGCTGGTCGCTCGAACTCGCCGATCCCTCGCAGCTTTGCAGCGCGGCTGCCTGGCTGCCTTCGGTTGATCCATCAGGCGGCACTCCGGGAAGAGCTAATTCACAGCAGGTAACCGTGCCACCTGCGGAGCCTCCAATGCTGATCAGGGCAGCAGGATATGACGATCAGCGTTTTGTCCTGCTCTTTTCCGGGACCCTGAACCCGGCAGTTGATGTGAATAATTATGCATGCATACTGATGCCGGGTGGGATTTATGCATCGGCAGTACCCTCACCGGAATATGGATTCCCCGGCCTCTTTTTTCACCTTCCTGATAGTTTGGATCAGGGATTAACCTATACAATAGAGCTAAATGGTTCAGTCAATGATTGCTCCGGCCAGAATGCCCGGCTCCGGCCTGTTGAACTGGGATTTCCTTCGCGGCCCGACTCTGCCGGTGTGGTGATAACGGAAGTCATGTTCGACCCCCGAACCGGTCAGACTGAGTTTGTTGAGGTGTATAACCGGTCGGAACGGGTTGTCGATCTGAAAGACCTGATCCTGGCCCGTGCCGATGCCGAAGGAGCCATCATGAGTTTTTCGGATCAGCAGGTTCTTTCCTATTGGTTGTTTCCTGAATGTTATGCGGTTTTTACCGGTGATGCCAAATTGTTCACCAAAGCCTGGCCAATGGCAGATCCGGCTGTTGTCGCCGAACGACCGGACATGCCGTCGCTCACCAACGAGGAGTCACAACTTATTTTGATGGATCGGGATCAGAAAAAGCTGGATGCGGTTACCTATTCACCCGATTGGCACTACCCGTATCTGAAAGAGAATAAGGGAGTTTCGCTGGAGCGCATCAACGTCGACGCATCCGGAACTGATCCTGCCAACTGGTTCTCTGCTTCTGCTGCCTCCGGTGGCTCCACCCCCGGCTCAAAAAATTCTTCTTCACTAAACCCTCCGATACCAGCCTCTCAACATTTCTCACTTGACCCAGTGATTGGATATTCCGCGATCTCGCCTGATCCGGTTCAGGTAGCTGTCAGCTACCGGTTCGAAAACACAGGCTGGTTCATGCGGATGAATATTTATAACAGAGAGGGACTGCCTGTCAGGGAGATATTCCCCTTCGGAATGGCCTCGATGGAAGGTATCGTTTGCTGGGACGGACTGGATGCCGCACAAAGGTTAGTTCCCGATGGGATTTACCTGGTGGTGGCCGATTACTATCATCCTTCAGGTAAAAAAGGCAGATGGAAGAGAGCCTGCGCTATTGTCCGCGCTTACTGAACCAACGCGAACGAGCGGGCTTCAGGATCCCAGTCGGCATTGGCAGCAATAGCAGGAAGAATTTCGGCTGGAGTTTCAACAATGGTCCACATTTCACGGTGCTTCGGACCGAGAAAATGATCGCGGAGCATAGCATCCAGCAAATCGATCAGCGGATTATAAAAACCATAGCTATTGAGAACAATCATTGGTTTATGGAATAGTCCCAAACGCTTCAGACTGAGAGTTTCCATGAATTCCTCCATCGTGCCGCAACCGCCGGGGAAAGTGACCACGGCATCAACCTCATGGATCATAGCTTCTTTGCGCTCGGCCATAGTCTCTGTGGTGATCATTTGAGTGAGCTCTTCATGATGCCATTCCACCTCCTGCATAAACTTTGGCATGATCCCGATGGTTCGCCCGCCATGCCTCATCATCTCGTCCGCCATCACTCCCATCAGCCCGCTGCGGCTTCCGCCGAAAACCAGGTCGATATGGTTTTCAGCCAGTATCCGGACAAAAGCGCGACCGTGATCGAGATATTTTTCAGGGGTTTTATTACTGGAGGCGCAGTAAACGCATATTCTATTGTATTTCAGATTGTTGTTCATAATCAGATGGAGTAGGGTGATTCACTGATGACTCCTTTGAATAATTGAGTCATATGAGATGCAGCCTGGTTTGCGGCAATCTGAACATCTTCATGGGTATTTTCCAGGAAATTACCCGGAACCGCCACATTGGTCACTACTGATACGGCAAAAACCGGCAGTCCCATGTGCCGGGCGGCTAAAACTTCAGGGATCGTCGACATTCCAATGGCATCTGCACCGATCATCCGGTAATGGGTGTATTCGGCCGGGGTTTCGAAACTGGGACCGGGATTGCCCAGGTAGACCCCTTCACGCAGGGTTATTCCAAGGCTGGCGGCAACGTTGTGTGCAACCCGGATCAGATTCTGGTCATACGGCTCACTCATATCAGGAAACCTGGTACCAAGCTGATCGATGTTTTTCCCGCGTAGTGGGCTTTCAGGAAAGAAGTTGATATGATCACGGATGACCATCAGGTTTCCGACCTCAAAATTCGGGTTGATCCCGCCTGCGGCATTCGACAGAAATGCCTGCCGGATGCCCATCAGTTTCAGTACCCGCAAGGGGAAAACAGTGTCGACCATCGAATACCCCTCGTAATAATGGAATCGCCCCTGCATGGCCACAACCGGTTTACCGGCCAGATGTCCGAAGATCAGGTTGCCATGGTGTCCCTCAACGGTGGTGACCGGAAAGTTCGGGATCTCTGAATAAGGGATCTTATCGGCAATACCGATTTCGTCAACGAGTCCTCCTAACCCGGTTCCCAGAACGATGCCGGTTAAAGGTCGGATATTAGTTCTGCTAAGCAGATAATCAGTTGTTTCCGTTAATTTTTTCCACATAATGGTAAATCTTATTAAGGATTTCTTGTTTCTGATCCGGATTGATTGGCGGCCCGATAGGGATCCACTGCAGCGGAAGATCAGACAATTCCGGCAGCCGGGAAAGTTTGACGTAGTCCTTGCCTGTGGTTAAGAGAAGAGGGGCTGAAGGGGCTGCACTGAGCTGATTTTCAGGCAGGAGAGAGAAATAAAGGTTGCGGATCGAGGCTGCGTCAGCGTGGGTGTATCGATGGTGATCAGAATATTTCAGGTGGCGGCAGAGGAAACCGGTTTTTGAGACCTCATCAGCCAGTGGCTGATGATTGGAGATACCCGTTATTAATATGATGCATGAGGAGGCCTGTCTACTGTCAAACGAAATTTGCTTTTTCGTTTCGATAATTAGATCGGCTCTTTTGAGGCCTGAGAGCGGCTCGCGGAGGAGGCCGGCAGGCAGGAGTTTCTCCCTGCGCATCGGGCGGTTGAAGTCATCGAGAATAATTGCATATCCAGGCGTAACGCGGCGATGCTGAAACCCGTCGTCCATCAGAATCAGATCGATTTTTCCATACTTTCCGGAAGTCAGATTCTGTATGCCGCGTTTGCGTTTTCGATCTACGGCAATGGGGATTTCCGTTAATAATAAACGCAGCTCCATCGGTTCATCTCCAACGGTTTCCGGAGTGGAATCGGCGTCGAGAAATAGAAAACCCCGGGTACGCCGGCCATAACCACGGCTCAGAATCGCCACGCGGTATTTTTCAGATAGTTCCCTGGCAATCCAGGCAACCATAGGGGTTTTTCCGGTTCCACCGGCAATCAGGTTGCCCACCACAATAACCGGGATCTCAGGACGATAGGAATTTAATATCGACCTGTCATACAGTAGATTACGCAGACCGGTAATCAGTCCGTATACCCAGGAAAAGGGGGTAAGGATTATTGTGGCGACCCGGTTTTTGATACCTGCCTCCGGTTAATTAATATCGATTCTGAATGGTACTCTTGCCTGGATCTTTCCTCCGAGCATGATATCTTTTATTTCGCGGATTGCGGGTATCTCGCGTGCCAGCATACTTTCTGCGGGAGAGGATTTTCCGGAGAACTGGTTGAGGAGTTCGTTCAACGGATTCTTCAGTACGGGTAGTTCCCTAATCCGCCAGGATTTCAAGCCGGCTTCGGCTGCAGCGAGTTCTATAGCTTTCTGAATTCCGCCGATCTCATCGATCAAACCCTTCTCTTTTGCAGTTACACCGGCCCAGATGCGGCCCTGACCGATAGCATCGACCTCACTGATAGTCATTTTCCGGGTTTTTGAAACATGTTCCAGGAAGTGATCGTAGGTTTGGGACAGCTGATCATCGAAAACAGCCTTTTCTACATCGGTCATCGGGCGGAACAGAGATCCCGTACCCGCCAGCTTGTTCGTTTCCACGCCATCGAAAGTGATCCCGATTTTGTCGGTCAGGAGTTTCTGCATGTTCGGGATCAGTCCGAATGCCCCGATCGACCCGGTCAGGCTGGTATATCCGGCAACAATCTTTGTGCCCGGTGTTGCGATCCAGTATCCGCCCGAACCGGCCACATCGCCCATCGATACAATAACTGGTTTAACGGCGGCAGTCAGCTCCACCTCGCGGCGGATGATTTCAGATGCGAGTGCACTACCTCCGGGGGAATTGATCCGGAATACAATGGCCTTGATTTTACTGTCTTTCCTGGCTTTGGCAAATGTTTCAGCCAGATTGGTTCCGATGCTCTGACTTCCGGTGGATTCCATGCCTATCGATCCGGTGCCGTAAATGATGGCGATACGGTCGGGGGTGTATTCCTGGGCAGCCTGGGAGCCTGCCCGGCTGTAATCCATGATGGAAACGGTCCGGAGTTTTTCACTTTCACCCAGACCGGTTTTTTTCCGGAGTATATTATTAACCTGATCTTCATACAGAAGGCTATCAATCAGTCCGGATTTTAAGGCTGCATCCGGTGTACGGGCAATCCATCCATCGGCCAGCCGGTTGAGTTCATCAACCGGTATTTTCCGGTTCTCACCGATTCCGGTAAGCATGCGGGTCCAGACTGCCTGGAGATAGGCCATCGTTTGTTCCTTACTGTACTCGCTCATAGATTCCTGCAGGAAAGGTTCAACGGCCGATTTATAGCGGCCCTCGCGGATTACCTGTACATCGACCCCGATTTTCTCCAGAGCTTTTTTAAAGAACATCACATCCGACCGGAGGCCGCGGAATTCGAGGATGCCTTCCGGGTTCAGAAAGACTGCATCGGCCACCGAAGCCAGATAATAGCTCCCTTGCGAATACATTTCGGAATAGGCAATCACAAATTTACCTGCTTTTTTAAACCCGGCCAATGCTTCGCGGATCTCGTCGAGGGTGGAAATTCCCGGACCGGTTAACCCGGTTTTCACCAGTATACCATCGATATTCGGGTCTTTCGATGCCCTTTCGAGATTATGAACGATATCGTATAATCCCAGGGTGGTTTCAAATCCCATTGACTGATAATCAAATATTTCCAGAGGGTTATCAATGGAACGTTCCGTTACCCTGCGGTTCAGGTCAAGAACCAGGATCGTATTCGATTTCAGCTTCACTTCATCGGGTTTTGAGGAGATCAGGGCTGTGATACTTCCGAGTCCGATCAGGGTAAGAACCACTAGTGCGACACAAACGGCCAGAAAACTGGCCAGAAAGTATTTGAAGAATCCTTTCATTATATATATGAGTTTACTATGAATCACAAAAATAGGTTTTAAAGACCTATTTTTGCCGATTGATTTCATTTTCATGCAAGAACTTATCATCGGGCTGGGCAGCAACCTCGGTGACCGCCGAAAGAATATCGAAGCGGCGATTGCCCTTATCGGTGAAAGGATCGGTTTGGTTACAGCGGTATCAACCTTTGTGGAGACCGAGCCGTGGGGGTTTGAATCGGAAAATAAATTTCTGAATTGCGCGATTATCGTCGGGGAGGAGTCATGCTCCTCACAGCCTTACTCCTCCCGCGCATCCGAGATTATCGGAATTTTGCAATCCATTGAATACGGATTCGGGCGGGTGAGAACGGGGGTTTATACCGATCGGGCAATTGATCTGGATATCCTTTTTTATGGAGATGAAATTCTCAATGAACCAGGACTTATTGTGCCGCATCCAAAATTGCATGAACGGAATTTTATCCTGATGTCACTGATTGAACTCTGCCCGGAGAAGATGCATCCGGTTATTGGTAAGACTATCAGGGAGTTATGGGACCTCCCCCAACCCCCTCCTTAGAAAGGAGGGGGTGCAGCATCTGCATGGATTATTACTAAAGGAGAGCAAGGGCTCTTAGCCCCCTCCTTTCTAAGGAGGGGGTTGGGGGAGGTACCTGGATCAGGGGGAGGTCTCAGAAGAGTTCCGTTCCTTCACTCGTTTTACTGCCGTATGCAAGATCTCCGGCATCACCCAAACCAGGTACGATATAGGCTTTCGAGGTGAGTTCGTCATCTATGGCAGCTACCCAGATGGTGGTTTTTTTCATCGGCAGGTTTTTTCGCAGATATTCAATCCCTTCTTTGCTGGCGATGAGAGCGGCGATATGAACATGTGTCGGAGTGCCTTTTTCCAGTAACGCTTTATAGGCCAGAAATATGGAAGCGCCGGTTGCAATCATGGAATCGCACAGGATGACCACTTTTTTCTGAACTGATGGAGAAGAAATATGTTCAAAACGGATATGAAACGTTCCGTCTTTCCCGTATTCCCGGTAGGCGGAAATAAAGGCATTCTCGGCATGGTCGAAAAAATTCAGAAAACCCTGATGGATGGGAAGTCCTGCACGGAGGATTGTAGCCAGAACAACCGGTTCCTTAGCAACATGAACATCGGCCGTTGCCAGCGGGGTGCGAACTTCAATGGGCTGATAGGTAAATGTTTTACTGATTTCATAAGCCAGTACTTCACCCACACGTTCCAGGTTCCTCCGGAACCGCATCGAATCCTTCTGGAGCAGTTCATCCCGGATCTCAACCATGAATTGGTTAAGAATGGAATTTTGATCGCCGAGGTTGTTAATCATGATGTTGGGAATTGGTGTTGCCAAATGTAATAAAAAGTTATTTCATCCGGCGGTCGGCCCAATGATTTAGGGGCCAGGGTAATCGGTTTATTCTTAAGGATGTATAGGTGACAGGTGCGGCCCCGTATCCTTTATAAAAACGGGCAACGGATTCGATATCGGACCCCTCAAAATCAAGAGTGACAGGTAATCCGGCGCGCAGATGGATATACCGGTCGATCAGATAAAACATGGCCCGGGCTTCACGGCCTTCGTCATTCATGGCCGGAGCCAGGTAATAATGAAACCCCTTGTCCTGACCAATCAGGGCCGCGGCGAGCAGGTCGCCGTGCCGGTTTCTGACCCCGCAAATCATTCCGGCATTCCGGTTGTTCATGGCAGGGACCAGCCGCAACAGGGCCGGCCGGTTTTTTCTGAGAGCCAGGATATTGGCACCGGCACTCTTATCCTTCTGTAAAAGTTCCAGAAACTCAGGAAGGGTTATGTTTGTCCGGAACCGGAGGTTTTCCAGAGTAGCCTTTTTCAGGTTTCGGCGGGTGTTCTCGGAATATCTTTCCTGGATTTGCGAATAGGGGATGTTAAGATTCAGCCGGCAGGTGGCATGTTTATCAACCGGAAAAAGGGTGCCCGGAGGGTTATGATCATTCAGCGTTATCTCGATTAGTTTGAATACCGCCGGAATCGCTCCGAGGAATTCGTCGACCTCCGCCGGTTTAAGGCGCAAATGGCTGAAGATGCCGAGTTGCTGA
Source organism: Bacteroidales bacterium (assembly GCA_041658425.1). GTDB lineage: Bacteria > Bacteroidota > Bacteroidia > Bacteroidales > UBA12481 > UBA12481. Next base: position 9,078 of record JBBAAF010000084.1, read on the forward strand.
CTTAATAAAGGTTGAAAGAGATAATTGAATCCGCATTTCCGCCTGGATGTCAGCGGCATTATCCTCGAATAATCGCTGGTAGCAAGAGCCTGCCAGCCCGGACAAACAGCATCGAGGTACCACGATTGGCCATAGAGAGTACCCCCGGGGGCATGGCTGATGAGCTGATCCCATCGTTTCTTGTCGATCTGCTGATGGCTGAGATGTTGTATCTCCATAATAACGAGATCATTCCGATTTGGCGATAGTGAGAAGTTCGCGGTACACCTTGCTCCAGCCACTCCATTCTTTCCATTCGCTCAGGGATTCATTGTGCCATAAGCTGATAAAGGTTCCGTTCACTTTTTTCACCTGCTCAACGATTTCGGTGATCTTTTGAATCGCTTGTTCGGGATTTAATTTCATGTATCGTTCCAAACAGGTATCCATCACCTGAAAAGGATAGATCATCAGGTCGGTGATTTTGTTTTCTTCGAGATCAAAAAAACGGAACGGGGATGCAATACCCGCCCTGAAACCCGGACAATCAGCATAGCCCATCGAATAATCTTCATGGATACCCAGGTGGGACAGAGTCCGGTAGGTATCGGGAAGGTGTATGCGGAGATAATGTTGCCGGCTCCGGCTGACCGGATGCCCCAGGATGCGCGCCAGGAGCTCAACCTCATGATCTACGAGCGATGGCGAAGAGTTGGATGCATAAGATGGATGAAGTCCGACGGCATTATTAGTAGCGATTTCACGGATCAGGTTTTGAAAGTGGATGTTGCGCGGAGAGATATTTTTATCATAATGGCCATAGGCGGCAATCAGGAAAAACCAGATCGGATGCACTTCCGCTTCAGAATGGAACCGGTGGAGAAGCTCGTAAGTATTGTAAGGGTCCGGCTGGTTATCGCGTAAAACCTGGTACCGGAAATTTCTGGCCTCCATATTTCGGCGATCCTTCCAAATCCCGCCGATGGTCCGCCTGATGCCTTTGTGAGCATAGGCCCAGGCATTATCGATGTCGATTGTTGGTGTAAACTGATATTTAGGTTCTTCAAAGGTGATTGACTCACCAAACCACGATTTTAATATTTCCTTGAATCCAAAGGCCCATTGATTAACAATTGGTTTCTCGATTATATCCAAATGAAAAGCCAGACTTTCGGTGGATCGGAAGCGATGATGCTCATCGGGTTCAAAGGGCAGATACTCCTCGTATCGTGAGACGAAATAGAAAATGGCAGAGAAAATGTCAAAAGGGAGAGGAGCCTGGCTCTTCGGGTATGAAAAAATGGTTGGCAATCCAGCCCATTTTTCGCCGGGAATCAGTTTTGCCGATTGATCACGTATATTACGTTCGAATAGGAGTCCGGAAGCCTCAATGAAAGGGATATCAGCTATCGGTTTGAACGAATAATTCAGACGGGGTCCATCAGAATGAATCAATTCATCAGAGAAAGTCGTAAGGCGATATTCCAACCCCAGAAGCTGCCTGAAGACCAGATCAAAGGTCCAGGTAACTCTCGGGTTTTCTTCGGGGCAATAAATCAGAATCATTCAGGTTTGAAAATATCCCGTGAAGATACAAAATTATTATGCCTGAAGAGTTATTTCATGGCATCAGATTATCATCAGCCATGCTCAGATATCCCTGATCAGAGAGGATGAGGTGGTCGAGGAGTGACAGGTCCAGCAGCTGGGCGGCCTCCTTTATTTTTTTGGTGATTTTGATGTCAGCATCTGATGGCGAAAGGTTTCCGGATGGGTGGTTATGAGCCAGGATGATCCCTGATGCCAGTTTTTCAACTGCGGCATTCAGAATAAGCCTGACGTCGGTGACGGTTCCGGATATGCCGCCCTGACTGATCCTGACCTGATCGATGATCTGGTTTGAGCGGTTCAGCAGGAGGATCCAGAATTCCTCATGTTGCAGATCGGAGAGTATTCCTTCCAGCAGTTTCCAGGCGTCCTGGCTGCATCGTATTTTAGGCCGGATGGCCGGCGGTGCGGCTTTACGCCGGCGGGCCAGCTCGAAGCAGGCCTGGATGCGGATTGCCTTAGCCTGACCGATGCCGTTGATCTTTTCCATTTCGGCTAAAGAGAGCTTGCCCAGATGGTGCAGGTCGTTCCCGGCCTGCTGCAGGATCAGACGGGCCAGGTCGAGTGCCGACTGGTTTTTTGTGCCTGTGCCGATCAGAATGGCAAGGAGTTCAGTGTTACTGAGCCCGCTGGTCCCCTGGCGCAGGCATTTTTCACGCGGTCGGTCCTCAACGGCCAGATCGCGGATACGAAAAACCGGATATTCCATTTTCTTTCAAGTTTTAGTTAAGAATATAGATGCGGGAAAGAAGATGAAATGGAAAAAAGTCTATAAACTGTTCACATGTTTGGCAAGGCCCGACTTGAGGTTGGACGCCTTGTTATCATGAATGATATTTTTCTTGGCCAGCTTATCCAGCATGGAAGAAACTTTCGGCAGCATTTCTGCAGCGGCAGTCTTTTCCGTAGTGTTCCTCAGGCTCTTAATCGCGTTACGAGCGGTCTTTGCAAAATATTTATTATGCTCACTCCTTGCATCCGTCTGACGGATCCGCTTTAATGCCGACTTGTGATGTGCCATTTTGTAATGATCTTAAATTTATCGTAGCCCGTAGGGGAATCGAACCCCTGCTACCAGAATGAAAATCTGACGTCCTAACCCCTAGACGAACGGGCCAATAAGCTTCCCAGGTAAAAACTTGGGTGTGCAAAATTAAACAAAAAATATTTCCTTACAACAGTGCCGGCAATTATTTTTACAAAGGGCTGATCTATAATTAGGGCGAAGCCCCAATTAACCCGCAGGGCATAATTAGTGAGCTTTACGAACCAATTACTATTTTTACTGCCTATGCCAACCCTCGACTTCCCATCGATTCTCTCCGACAAGATGACGATTAATCCATTCAAAATGTCAACAAAACAATCCATTACCAGGATCCTTCGCCAGCTTGGCCTCATGCAGATGTCGGATTATTTGCGGTTCATCTGGCTTCGCCGGAAAAATCGCGATCACAACCGGACATTCCGGAAGCAATATCCCGAGGTTGCTCTTCCGCCTGATTATCTGATGTATGAGGCGTTTCAGCTCGATTATGAGCGATACTATATTAATGGTAAAAAAACTGCGGAATGGCTGGTCAGCCTGGTTCAGAATCACAAGAATCTGAAGGGAGCCAGTATCCTCGACTGGGGCTGCGGTCCGGCCAGGGTGATCCGGCATTTGCCCGGCCTGATCGAAGATGGCAATTGCTACGGGACAGATTATAACCGGCAATCAATTGCCTGGTGCTCAGCTAATTTTACGGACATCTATTTTCACTCAAACGATTTGATGCCGGGGTTGATTTATGAGAAGGAATGGTTTGACCTGGTTTACGGGATATCCGTCTTTACCCATCTTTCTATGGAGGCTCATGAGGCATGGCTAAATGAATTGATTCGCATACTTAAACCAGGAGGTATACTTTTCATTACCCTTCATGGCAATTCATTCCGCGAAAAACTGACCCCTTCGGAAAAACTACTATTTGATGCCGATGAGCTGGTCATCCGCGGGCAGGTAACCGAAGGCCATCGAACCTTTACCGCTTTTCATCCCGAAAAATGGGTTCGAATATGGACCCTCCGTCTCACCGTTCTTGAGCATATCCGAGGGGCAGAGGGGGAGCAGGATGTCTGGATCTTTAGAAAAATTCTACCCTAGAAAATGATCAACGCCACACCGGCGAGAATAGCTGCCACCAGCACCGCTGGAACCACATTTATTCCATTCGTTCCTTTAAAACAAAGCACCGGGTTGATGGATGCTTTTGTTTCGGAAGAACGCTGAACCTCGCGGTATTTTTCGGACATATCCGGAATGCCGTTGCCATTCAGGTCGGGAAGTTTAGATGCATAAGTCAGTAAGCCTGCCCACTCTTTGGCTTCCTGTATTCCGGGCAGATTAGGATCGCGATCAATCAGGGCTAACTTGAAATCGGGTATCGGTGTACCATCAGCAAATTTTGGTACTACTTTAAGAATTCCTTTTGTCATCGATTTAATGATACCAAAAAACTCCATCACATAGGCATTTGACACGATTCCGTACAGTTTGGATTTATCTTTATTCAGCTTGATTTTCCGGTATCCTTCCTTTTCATTACCAAGCTCTATTTGATAAACGCGGTCGAGAGGAAGCCGCAAAGGATTGATTTTATAACGGACACCCGACCAATACCCATAATAGTCTGATGACCTGTTTTTAGCGAGGAGCATCACCTCCAGTATATTTTTCAATTCACGGCCGGTGACATAGATTTTACTCATGGAGTATCCAAAAGATTCATCAGTGACCCCAAAACCGAGAGGAAGTATCCGGAACAGGTCGGCCGGCATCTGCTTTCCGGTTTTACCTTTCTGGATTTCATCCCGGGTGAGACCGGCGGTTACCAGCGCAACATCAGTCGGGTTGCGGTCGACCTGACGTGCATAATCATATAATGCATCAGCCAGGAAAGGGCCCAGGGTTGATGTTTCCAGGTTATTGTCCTGGTTGAACCTGACATCGAAAGAGGTTTCAATAACAGGTTTATCAATTTTACAGCCATATTCTGAGAAAAGGTCGGTACCGATGAGCTTTTGTTGTTCTTCAATCAAACGCTGGATCTTTGGGTCACCCGGAATCTGATCATCCACCGGGATCAGTTCACCGGAGAGTGCCTTTACCCCGTCGATAGTTTTCTCTATTTCCAGCTTTCCAACATACCTGCCTTCAGATCCGGCCTGAACTATTGGAATATTATTGACAATAAGAGGCTTGGCAAGACTGGTGTGAGTATGGCCGGAGATGATAACGTCAATGCCGGGCACCTGTTGAGCCAGCTCTACATCATCACCCTGCCAGCCTTTTTTAGGATCAAATACCAATCCGCTGTGTGATAAGCAAATAACCAGATCGACTTTTTCCTCATCTTTCAGCATACGGGTAAAGTATTTTGCTGAAAGAATCCGGTCGGTAAATTTGGCGGGTTTGACATAGGGGGTAACACTTGCAGCATTAACTCCCATCAGGGCAAAAAAACCGATTTTTAATCCATTCCGGACCAGTATCCGGTAAGGTTTGATCACTCCTGAACTAAATAAGGTTTCAAGGTTATTGTCAGCAGTATCAGTGGAATCAAAACTGATATTGGAAAGGATAAGTCCGGGTATTGGTTCCTCAGCCGATTTAGAGAGGATTTTCGCCATTTCCTTCACTCCGAAATCGAATTCATGATTCCCGATAGATACAAAGTCGTATCCCATTTTCTTCATCAAACGAAGCTGAAAACCTGTTTTGGCTTCAGCGGTATGGAAAATAGTTCCCATCAGGAAATCACCTGCATCCAGAACCAACAAGGATTCTGCCTGTTTGTTCCGGTATTCAGAAATCACTGCAGCTATTCGCGCGAAGCCGCCGATGGTTTGATCATCATTAATGGTAAGCGGTGTGTAATCCGCTTCAGGGCCAAATCCCCAAAGCCTTGAGTGCAAATCGTTCGTATGCAGAATGGTCAGCCGCTGGCCGGCCAGGGTTTGGAAGGCCAGAAGCAGGCAGGCAAAAAGGGCAAGTTTTCGGATCATGGGAATAATGTTATTGACATATCGATTTAAAAATAGGCTTTTTTGTTCATTTGAGGAATAATTGGTTCAACAAACACACACCCATGTACCAGGCCCTGATTTTTGATTTAGATGGATTATTGATTGATTCTGAAACGATTTATCGCAAAATCTCCTATAAAATGGCGGCTGATTTAGGAAAACAGCTGCATGATGGAATCTGGGTGAAACAGATGGGGCGATCACCGATCGAATCACTGCGGATATTCCATGATGAGCTGGGAATTACCACTCATACTGCGCAGGAATTGGTTGATCTTCGGAACGTGTTGTTGTTGGATGGATTTCGTAAAGAGTTGCAAATCATGCCAGGTGCATTAGAAATTATCCGCGCTTTTCATGGAAGGATGCGGATGACGATTGCTACCGGATCGCCCCGCTTGCTTATGGATTTGGCTATTGCGCAACTTGGACTAGCCGGATATTTTGAATACATGCTGCCGTCAGATGAGATCGTTTCAGGCAAACCCGATCCGGAAATTTATCTTAAAACCATTCAGGCTCTCGGATTATTCCCGGAAGAATGCATCGTATTGGAGGACTCCTCAAATGGGGCACTTTCGGGGCACCGGGCCGGATGTTATGTAATTGCTGTACCAAGTGATTATACCAGAAACCAGGATTTCAGCTTTGCAAATCACGTAGCCGAAGATCTGTTTGATGCAATGCGGGTGATCGAAGAGCTTTAGGGCAGGGAGTTGTCGGTTATCGGTTATCAGGGCCGGGCCGTACTATAAGGGCGACCGCAAGGGTCCGCCCCTACCTGAATCTTGTACTTCAGAATTCAGAACTCTTAATTCGAATCTCATAATTACTTTCTTCTGCGGTAGAGTCCGTCGAACTGAATGGCGAAGGCCTGTCCGCCGTCTTTTGATTGTTCCCAGACCTGGCGTACAGTGGCGTCGGGATTCATATACCAGGTTACTTTATTGATGATCCGGTTGCCTTTCTCATCGCGATATTCATCACCGGTCATGGCCATTTTCCGATCTTTAAATTCACCTTTTACTTCCAGTGTCATGCCATCGCTGCCAATCCAGACGTGCCTCCACTTTTTATCATTCCGGTCGTAGAAGTTATAGCTGGTACCGGTATGTGAGCTGACCACCGACTTCCAGTTTTCACGCAGGATGCAGTCGCCTTCGATTTTGGTGATTTTATTAAAACCAATCATTTCAGCATTGGTATATACCACCCAGTCGCCGATCCAGAAATCAAACTGCTTATATTCATCACCGCAGCAGGCGCAGGGAATATTCCCGGATTGAGAGAATCCTGAGAGGCCTGAAAGTAATAACAACACCGATACAGCGATACAAATTTTCATAAGTACAAAAATAGGGCTTCGATTCTTATTTTAACACCGAAGAAAAAAGTTTTCCCCCTCACTTATTATTTTATTGACGCATCCTGTGGTTTGAATCCCGTTAAATTTACCGCGATATTGAAAATGAGCAATTATGTCGGATAAATGGCTACGAGCCGCAACAATTGGCAGCATCTGGGCATCGATTGAGATTATAATCGGGAGTTTTCTTCATAATCTCCGGTTACCGTTGGCCGGATCCACCCTTTCATTCTTTGCCGTGGTTCTGATGGTTTCATTTCTGAAACTGTGGCCGCAGAAGGGAATTGTCTGGCGGGCCGGATTGATCTGTGCCCTGATGAAATCGATTTCCCCCAGTGCCGTTATTCTGGGCCCGATGACCGGGATACTGCTGGAAGCTTTGCTGATGGAGCTGGGGCTGTTTGTTTTCGGACTCAATCTGGCCGGAATGATTTTTGGCGGCATGCTGGCCGTGCTGAGCGCCTTGTTTCATAAGGCGATCAACCTGCTGATCCTCTACGGTACCGACTTTGCCACTTTGCTCAACCGGCTCGTTCAATATGCAGCCAAACAGCTGAAGATTGAATCGGTTAGCGGGGTAGATGTGCTGATTCTTCTGGCAATCATTTACCTGGTTGCCGGTGCTCTGGCAGCGATAACCGGATGGCGGCTGTCGCAAAATATCCCGGAATACCGTGACCAGACAGCAGGATGGGAGCATAGCCCCGAAAGGACCAACCGGCTTTTTGGATTCAGTGAACGCCAGTCCTACTCGGTTTTTTTACTGGCCGGTCACATTGTTGTACTAACAATCCTGCTGCTGGGAATGAACCGGTTTCGGTTTCAATACTGGGTTCTGCCTGTTGC
>JBBAAF010000085.1:0-16680 GCA_041658425.1 Bacteroidales bacterium
AATCTTCCCCTGAAGGATTGCCAGACGAATTATATCGACGGTATGTCGCAAATCCCTAAACAAGTTATTAAAAAAGGGAATTCAATCATCGTGGAATTTTCGGGATTATCGTCAGAGAAAGGAACCTATCCTATTGACCTGTTGTACACGATCACTCTTCATGCGGATTATGCCAGTTTCAAAGCCCGGTTGACCAACCATTTTAATCAGCCGGTGGCGGAATTCTGGTTTCCCCGGCTGGGTGGCTGGACACATTTTGGTAACAACCGCGATGCCATGCTGGCTACGCCCAATTATAACCAGAATTCAAAGCATGAGATATCCTTGTTCAGGAATTACCCCGGTGGCCGGGGATTGGGCGCTGAAGCTGCAGAATGGACCCAGCATTATCCGGGAATGGTGATGCCCTGGTGGGACATATTTGATGAGGAATCGGAAACGGGACTTTACCTGGGATACCACGACACCCTGTTCCGGTTCAGTACCTGGCATACTTACCTTATGCCTGATAACAGCGGGGAGAGGGATGCGTGGCTGACCCCTGAAAAGGCTGCCGGTAAGCCTGTGGGACTGGTCTTTTCCCATGTCAGGTATCCTTTTATACAGGATGGTGAATCGCTTGAGTCCGGGGAATTCATCATCAGGATTCATCAGGGCGACTGGCACGAGGGTTCCATGTTTTACAGGAAATGGTTCCTTGACCACTTCCCGTTTGATAAATCGGATAGCTGGTTAAGAAAAGAATCTTCCTGGTTTACTTCCATCATCTACCAGCCGGAGGATAAAATTATTGCTGACTTTAAAACCTATGACCAATGGACCCGTGATGCACGGAAGTCTGGTATTAACTGCTTTGAGCTGATAGGCTGGAACAACGGCGGACTCGAACGGAACTATCCTTTGTACAAGCCCGAAGAAAAGCTGGGTGGCAGGGAAGGATTTCGTGAATTATTGCAATCAATTGAAAACCACGGCGGCAAATGCCTGGTTTTTAATAATTATAATATCCTTGATCAGAATACAGAATGGTATAAAACAGAACTCTTCAAATATAAACAACAGGATCAGTTTGGTCAACAGAACATCTGGATGGGATGGGGCGAAGGCACATTACTGGCCCGCTCAGCTTTGAGTGTGCGGTATCATGTCCGCTCTTCCATAACCCCTGAAATAGAAAAAATCCTGGCTGACCAGTTTCTTGATCTCATCAGGGATGGCGCGGACGGCTTCCAGATGGACAAGGTTTGTGTTGCAGCTGCACTCGACTTTAATCCGCTGAATACCCTTAAACCTGATTTAGCCCTGTGTGAGGGACTGGTACAGGCTATTGACCGGCTATACGGGCAATGCAGGGTAATTAATCCCGATTTCCGCATGGCATCAGAATTCGGTTATGACAGGCTCCTGCCTTATTTTGATGTAGGCTACCGTAACTCCTATCGCAATGAGATATCAACCTTGCGATACGTATTCCCGGAATGGACCTCCTGCAACCATATCAGTGCTCCGCGCGACTTCCGGGGAGTGAACGGCGCGGTTCTTACCGGGGCTGTTCTCTGCGTTGAACCGGATTCCTATCAGGGTTCGCTTGACCAGCCCGTTTATCACGATCTGGCGGAGTACATCCGGGAAATCAACAGGATCAGGGGTGAGCTGGCTCTTTTTATATTTACTGGGGATTACTTTGATAATGCGGGTGCCCGTATTATAGAAATACCGGGCACCGGGAGAGGGGAACCAGCTGCCGGCATCAGCACAGAAAGACTTATTTTTAAAGTGCATGGGAACAGGGAGACCGGCAAAAGGGCCATCGTTGTGGTAAATGGTTCTGCCGAAACAGTTGAATACAACTGGAAATTTACACACCGGGAAGTTCATAAGGCAATGCTATACAGTGCCTTTCGTGCTCCTGAAGTCGTACTTGCAGGTCAACCGGTTGTGATCAGTGGGGATGGATTGCACATACTTGTGGAACAATAAAAAATACAAGGATCCGTGAATAATCCCGATAACACAAGTTGCATACTGGAAATTCAACGATTATCAAAATCATTTCCGGGAGTGTTAGCTCTTGACGAGGTCAATCTGGAAGCCTGCCGTGGTGAAATTCATGCCCTGATAGGCGAAAACGGGGCTGGAAAATCCACCCTGATGAAAATACTGGCAGGAATCTATCAAAAGGATAGCGGACAGATCCTTTTAAAAGGACAGCAGGTGGAAATTCAAAATGAACGGCATGCTTTGCAATTGGGTATCGCCATGGTGCATCAGGAACTGAACAATTTTCCGGAAATGACGGTTGCTGAAAATATCTTTGCCGGGCGCGAGCCCTCCAAATGGGGAATTCTCAAAAAAGATGCACTCTATTCCCGGGCCGGAATTCTCCTTCAGGATTTTCACCTGAAAATCGATCCCCGTGTGAAAATGGGAAAGCTCAGTATCTCCGAAATGCAGCTGGTTGAAATAGTTAAAGCCGTCTCTTGCAATGCCGGTATTCTAATCCTGGATGAACCCACCTCGGCAATCTCTTCCAACGATGCAGACTTTCTGTTTGAGATATTACAGCGACTTAAAGTACAGGGTGTTGCAATTATTTACATTTCCCATAAAATGGAAGAGGTATTCCGGATAAGCGACCGTATCACCGTATTAAGAGACGGGAAATGGATTTTTACCGGCAACTCCGCTGAAATAACCCGCGATGAATTGATCAGGAAAATGGTTGGCCGAGAACTGAAGGAATTGTTTCCCGAAAGAACAGCGATTCAGGGTGAAACAGTATTGGAAGTAAAAAATCTCACGCGGAAGAATGTATTTACCGATGTCAGCCTCTTTCTCAGGAAAGGCGAGGTACTGGGAATAGCCGGACTGGTCGGATCGGGCAGAACTGAATTTATCGAATCGGTTTTTGGATTTCCCCCGGCAGATGAAGGAGACATACTTGTTATGGGGAAACGGGTCCATATCAATTCCCCGAGAGAAGCTATTAATAACGGATTCGCGCTGGTACCTGAAGACCGGAAGTTGGCCGGATTAAATCTACTTGGATCAGTGTTGTTTAACACTACCCTGGCAGCCTTATCCAGGTTCGCCGGTATCGGAGGGATAATCCATGGAAAGGAAGAAAAACTGGCGGCTGGCTTTGTTGCACGGCAGTTGCAGGTGAAGTCCCCGGATATGAACCAGTTAATAAGCAATCTGAGCGGGGGTAATCAGCAAAAAGTTGTGTTAGCCAAATGGCTCCTTGCCCAACCAGCTATCCTGCTGCTGGATGAACCCACACGGGGTATTGATATAGGTGCAAAATCAGAGATTTACCAACTCATTAATAAACTGGCCATGGAGGGTATGTCAATCCTGATGGTCTCTTCTGAAATGGCTGAACTGATGGGACTGTGCGACAGGATAATTGCTTTCCGGAAAGGAAAGGTATCGCGGGAGTTTGTCCGTTCCGGGTTCAACCAGGAACAAATACTCTCAGCCATAATGAATTGAACAGGTTGTCAAAATAGTTATAACCAATGAAGCAAAAACAAGCTTTTAAATACTTGTCACGCTATGGGATCTTAATTGCTTTTCTGATCCTTATCGTTCTTATGTCGTTGTTATCTCCGGCATTTTTAAAGACTACCAATATCATGAATATTCTCCGCCAAACATCCATAAACGGAATTGTGGCGGTAGGCATGACATTCGTGATCATTCTGGCGGGCATTGATCTCTCGGTAGGTTCGGTGATCGCATTGGCGGCAGTAATCGCCGCTTCATTTGCACATGCTGGCGATTATCCGCTGATAGTACCGGTTTTTGCGGGATTGATTACCGGCGCGCTTTGCGGATTTATAAATGGTTTTATAATTGCTAAAAGGAAAATTGCCCCCTTTATAATGACCCTGGCTATGATGACAATTGCCAGAGGAGCCGCGCTGGTTTATACCAACGGCCGGCCTGTAATTGAACTCAGCGATGCCTATAACAAAATTGGAGGCGGCTATTTTCTCGGAATACCCTTACCTGTTATCATATTCATCATTATCATCTTTTTAGGATGGTTCCTCCTCTCCAAGACTGTATTTGGAAGGCACGTATACGCGACAGGCGGAAATAAAACTGCGGCGGAATTATCGGGAATTATAACCGGTAAAATCATCATTTGGGTTTATACCATAGCCGGTATTCTTTCAGGTCTGGCAGGTATTGTGCTTTCCTCAAGGGTTATGTCAGGATCTCCGGCTACCGGCCAGGGGTATGAATTGGATGCCATTGCTGCGGTGGTTATCGGAGGAACAAAGCTTACAGGAGGTGTAGGTTCAGTTTTTGGAACCATTGTCGGAGTTCTTATTATTGGTGTAATGAACAACGGCCTCGATCTGCTGAACGTCTCGTCCTACTGGCAACTGGTGGTAAAAGGAATAATCATTTTATTGGCTGTGGTCCTGGAAAAGAAAAGTCCCCGGTAAGGGTGCATATTCGAATTAAATATCAAATAATGAGCAAGATAACGTCATACGTTTCCTTCCTGATAATTATTATGCTTAGTCAGGGTTGTAACAGGCAGCCGGCAATCCAATACAAGTATACCGTTGGCGTGACCTACCAGAACCTTCAGAACGAGTTTGTCATCAATATTCAGGATGCACTGAGGAAAAGGGCCAGGGAACTGAATGTTAAACTGATTGAAGTGGATGGCCAGGGAAAAGCAGAAAACCAGATTTCTCAGGTTGAGAACTTTCTGGCCCTTGATGTGGACGCCATCATCCTGAATCCTTTTGATCAGTATGGATCGGCACCGGTTGTATCCATTGCAAAAAGGGAAGGCAAGCCAATTGTGGTTCTCAATGCCGTGGTCGTAAACCTTGATAAAGCGGATGCTTATGTTGGTTCAAATGATCAGGAGGCCGGCCGGATCGCCGCCGGTTATATTGCACAGTTACTGAATGGCAAAGGAAACATTGCGCTGATCCGGGGTCCGAACGGACATTCGGCAGAAATTCAGCGTACCGAAGGGATCATGGAGGTTCTTATAAAACATCCGGATATAAAAATAATTTTTGACCAGTCCGGTAACTGGGACCGGACCCAGGGTCTTGAACTCATGGAAAACTGGTTGTCAACAGGCAAGCCGCTGCAGGCAGTGATAGCCCAGAACGATGAAATGGCACTGGGGGCACAAAAAGCCATTGAGGCTGCCGGCAGACAAAATGATATCCTGGTTATTGGCATCGATGCCATACCCGATGCGCTCAGAGCGGTTAAGGAAGGCCGGTTATGCGCTACCGTTTTCCAGGATGCACGCGGACAAGGTTCGCTTGCGTTGGAACTGGCCGTAAAATTATGTGAGGGTAAACCGGTAAACCCTGTCAATTACATCCCTTTCCAGCTGATTACAAAAGACAACCTAAACAAATAGAGCCGTAATATTATAAGTATATCCATCTAAAAATTCAATAATGAGTAAGATAACATTCAAAGGCACCTCAGGTAATTTGTTGTTGGCCATATTTTTGCAAATTTCCTGCAGTGTTGTATCCCAGGAATCTTTTTATCAGGTGCTTCCTGGTAATGCGGGCAAAACACAAAACCTTCATTTTCACGGAATACCTTTCAAGGTGATTCCCACAGATAAAGGCTTCACTAATCTGGCGTCTGCACCGGATCCATTAATCGTTACGGACCATCTTCAAGCAGTGCAAGCTGCCTTTTTTCTCGGAATGGTAACCGAAAAACCGGAGGCCAGCGCCTGGTGGGGACCAACCGAGCGGTGGTATGCTTACAATAACCGGCTATTCATTGGTGATCAGCTGGGAAAGATATTTATCGTTTATAGTGATACTACGGTAGATGTTATACCCATCATTTTCGGGGTTAACCTCTGGAACTATGAACTTCTGAATAAGGCCAAAGCCAGTGAAAATTATCTCACCACCTATTGGGGGCCTTATCCGGAGCCCTTCCTGTCTGACCGCAACGCTAAAGCCTTGCTTGATTCTTCCCTGGTATTAATGGAAAACGATACAGTCAAAGGCGGGAAGTATATTCTCGGTATCAGAACCAGGATCAAACCAGTGAGCAGGATCATATTAAGCAACGATAATGTTCGTACGGCGGGATTTTATATTACGGCGATTACCTGCCAGACTGCTGCAGCACCGGTAAACCCGGAATGGAGACTTTCTGATGAGCGCTTTTTTGCTCAAAAAAAGTACTATTCTGCAATGGACAAACTGGCAAGGAGACTTTACCAGTTCAGGGACGAACTTCCTGCCTCCGATCCATATCATGTACCCGAGCATTATAATGCACCTGTGGTTAAATTTACGGGAACTCCTCTGGCTGAAATCTATACCAATGTATACGCCTGCAATATTCATGACATGCGGACGAAAAAAGTTGACGAAAAGGGCGGCATGCATACTTCATCGGGTGATTTAGCTGATTTTGGTATTTATATTGGGATGGGTACGTTTAAAGCCAGTGCTGTAAGCTACTATTCCCATCTCTGGACACGGGATCTCGGCCGGTGCATGATGGAAGTGGTTGAATCGGGTGAAACCGAACGGTCGGTGAAAGCTGGCAATGAGGCCCTTCGCTTGTTATACGATCCCTCGAGCCGTTTTAGTCAGCCTAACTGGAAACGTATTGCAAATGCTACCGATCTGAAAAATGAAGATTTATGGAAAAGCGTTTCCGGCAAAGAAAATGATGGCCATGGGGCTATGATGCTGTTCATTTACAGGCTTATTCAGCATCATTGCGTAGATAAGGACTGGGTAAAAGAAAACTGGAAGGCTTTGCGCGACGCTGCAGAATGGTATTGCTGGCAAATGGATCACCCAAAAGAAAGCGGCTTCGACAAAGTATTATCTTCTGAATCAGAGGCATCCACACAGCAATATGGTTCCTTCGACCTGTTCTCAAACTATAATGCATACATGGGTTTAAAAGCATTCGCTAAGCTTGCCGGTCAATTCGGGGATAAAACGAGTGAGTGCCGCTGGAATCAATATGCTGCTAACCTGTATGAAGGAATTATGAACATGTTTACCACTACCCATCCACGTTACGGAAGAATTTTCGTGGATATCACAAATGATTGCTGGACGTGGGAATACAAGCGGTTTGCACCCCTCTTCCTTGCAAATGATTTAAATACCTATGATCTCGCTATTCAGGATCCCGAACTTTATGGTATTTGCTATAATACCTATCTGGCTCAAAAGGAAGATTTCTTCTCTTATTCTTCGGGCAGGCAAATGGGATATGGCCAGGGCTACATCACGGAAACCGCCATATTGCTCGATGAACCTGTTGATATGAAGGGCTACCTTGAACAGGCCGCAGCCTTCTGCTATCATCATTCAGATTATAATTACATTGTTCCTGAAGGAGTTATCATGCATCCGTCAGAAAGGTTCTGGTTTCGGAATTCAGATCTGGGAAATTGCGTACAACAGGCCGAAATTGTGAAGGCCGGCAGATTGCTGGTTGGTTTGGATGACCTGAATCCTGCTGATGGTCTCACTGTAATACCAAGACTTCCATCTGGGTGGAAAACGATTGAAGTGCAGGATTACCCGGTGATTGCGACGGATAAGAACGGGATTTTTTTGCGAACACGGGTAAATTATCACTATAAAAGGATTGAAAACGGATTTGAATTTTCACTGGAAACCGATGATCCTATTCGCATGGGTCAGATTAGGTTAGGGCCCTTTAATACAAAGAAAATCAAAATCATTGAAGGCAAAATGCCCTTCACTGTCAGGGAAATTCATGACCAAAACTTCGTGTATTTCGATCTTTCGGCCCTCCAGGGGGAAAAGTATACAATTAAAGCAATCAGCTCAAATAAAACCAAAAAAAATGCAAAATAAACGTATGAACTCAAATAGTAAGGGTGGTTGTGCGGTTTTTGTGATCGCTTTGCTGATCATCGCCCATGGGTATTCGGCAACCGCACAAGAGCAACAACAGGTGCTGAATAAGCGTATGGCCGGATACCATTTTTCCGTGGTATTTACCGGAGAATCCATGCCCAGCTCAGCTGTACTGACCTATCCTGTAAAAACATTTGATTATCAGAATTATAATTTTCTCGTAAAATTTATGCCTTGTCTTTCTGTGGGCGGAAAGATCATTTATACTTCTGCGTACAGTAATGTCAAAGTAGAAGATTTTCCAGGGGGAGTTGAGGCTTCATTTACTTATGAAAACACGAAGATTACCACCCGCATTACTCCGCTGTTGATAGGCAGGGGTGCTGAAACCTGGAAAGGAGCAGCACTTTATGAGATTCAGACCTCTCCAACCCGTGAGGTTTTGGTTCTTCTCGGCAAAGGCAGAACACTGAATCTGTATTCCGAATTTGCCACGTCATTCATGGTCAGAGACAGTGTTATAGCAATTGATAATTATACCCGGATTGACGATCAAAGTATTGGTTTCCTGAGTGGTAAGGATGGATTAAATGTGGTTGTTAAAGGTTCGGAACCCGTTACTATCGGGAAAATTGCTGATCAATACACGCAGGCCTATGTTCGCATGTCCAAAGGTTCAGGAAATGTGCTGGCTGTTTTTTCAGATCATGCCGGTGATATGCAGGACCTGGGAAAAATAAATGTGGCTGCAGAGAGAACCCGGGTTAAACAATATTATGATGAACTTTATAAAACATCACTCGAAACACCGGAACCGGTTATGAACCAGGCTTTTGCCTCGGCGCTCTACAATCTGGAATACAGCTGGTTCGAGCCTTTTGGCTGGGGAGAATGTCTCCATCACTGGCTGGCTCTGTGGCATATGCAGGTCGGTGCTGCTGCTGACCTGATCGGCCAACCCGACCGGTCCCGGTCGAGCATTATGGAACATGCTCAAAATTTGCTGAAAAATGGAGCCGTTCCCCAGTTTATGCCCAATAAGGCGACAAAAAGGGATTTCGGAGGGTCCAATTCGTATTGGGTGTGGCAGGTCCGCCATTATCTCAATTATACCGGCGACAAGGAGTTTGCCAGACAAATCATTCCGTATATGGATACTGTCATCGGTCAAACATTGACAGAATATGACAAGGATGGGGATTTTCTGCCCTCATGGGGCCTTCAGATCGGAAACCAGGAGGATTTTCTGGGAAATCCTTACAACGGTTCGGTTCCCTCCATGGAACTGTATAACATGTTCATGACGCGTGCAGAACTTTCAAAATTTGCCGGTGATTCTGTAACGTCATCATTGTGGTTTAACAAGACTGCAATGGTTCACGGCAAGCTTTACAAGGAATTGTGGATGAACGACCTGGGTAGATTTGGCTATTATAAGGATCCAACCGGACTGATAATGCCCGATGGACAGTACCAGACCTATCTCTATCCCATTATATATGACCTTGTTGATGAATATGATAAATATTCCGGTCTCCGCCATCTAAGAGACCGTCTTACAGGAGAAAACGGTGCCGTATACCTTTCCAACAACTTTCCATGGCATGCCACCGGTATTGCCTGTACCTGGGGAATGCAGTGCGGTGAAGCCCAGCAACCCTGGGCAGCCGCAGGTTTTTCCAAATCGGGATTGAACAACGAGACATGGCGTCCGCTGAAGGCCATGGCTGACTGGGCGCAGGACATTAACCACCGGGGTTCCTGGCCCGAAACCGGTCCCGAACCCACACCGGCCTATTTTACTCCACCGGCAGGATTATACCTGGTAGCCGTGACGGAAGCGCTGTTCGGGATTAATGTTAATACTCCTGAGGGGTATGTGGAGATCTCACCCTCGCTTCCTGACCACTGGCCTTATGCGAAACTTAACCTGCCTGATTTCAAGGTAAATTATTCCAGGAAGCAAAACCACATCGAATATATACTTGCCACCTCAAAGGATTTAACGCTGAAAGTCAGGTGGAGACTTCCGGTATCAAAAATTATGAAGTGCACGGTAAATAATAAAGAAGTTCACTATACCATAATTCCGGGTGTTAATCACATGGTACTCTGTTTTGATGTGCCAAATGTCGCAAAATCTGCACTGAACATTGAATTTGAACCGGTTAACTACAAAGTTAATGCACCGCATTCTATTGCAGCCGGAGAAAAACTGGAGGTTTCAGTGGAAGGAGCCACCATTGAGCGGGTAATGGATCGATATGGCGTACTGGAAAATATCATTACAAATTCTTCCTCCTCCTTCTCATCAAAAGTCCAGACGCGTTTACTCGACCCGTATATGTCATTCAATCAACTCGGGGTGCTTAATTTTTCAAGGCGCACCTTTTTTATGGATTGCCGCACTCCGGATGGACTGCCCTTTATTGCTGCAGTGGATATGAATATTTTGCCGAGATTTGAAGCAGCTTCTGCCGGAATTCCAAAACAGACAGACAATGGGATTTCACTGCAGGTGAGGGTAAGAAATAACACAGATGAATCCTTTGCGGGAGAAGCAGGTATTACTGCAGCCAATACCCATTTCCTGATCCCGGTCAGCCTCCCTTCCCGGTCAGATCAGCTGATTAGCATTCCGCTTCCATCATATTCAGGGCTTTCGGCCGGTGATAATATTGCATCTTTCACCCTGCCGGGTGAGACTCCGGTTGATGTGCATTTCACGCTGAAGAATCCGGAAAATACCCCGCGGTTTGTTCCCATTGAACTTCCGGCGAAGGACTTGATGGCAGATACGCTATGGAATACCATTCGAATAATGCCCGGATTTCCTCACATCTTTTTTACGTTTACAAACTATGGCTGGCCAAAACCCATGTGGGCGCTAAAAAACGTAAATGAAATTGAGGCAGGGCAGATCCCGGGACTGAAATTTCAAATACCCGGATGTCAATTTATCCCGGTTTCCCATCTGGCGGGGAAGGTTTCCTATAAACTTGACCTCGGAAGGAAGAAATATAAGAAGCTTTACCTGCTGGTAATACCCTTTGTGGATAACCATAATATATTTTCAACCGTTGCCCGTATTACTGCCTATGACAATAAAGAAATTGTATATACACGGACGTTGAATTATCCGGGTGATGTGGATTACTGGGTGCCAGACAAAAATCCCACCAGCTTCGCCTCCTACCGGGAACCACGACCCGACCGGTTTGAGCTGTTGCCGTTATTGGGTCCGGATATGCCTGACTGGAAAGAAGGTAAACCACCTGCCTTTCCGCAGCCCAAATGGTGGTCAACAAGTCTGCCTGTAGTTACTGAATCATGCGTGATGAACATTATTGAGATCAATCTGAATAAGCCGGGAGAACTCGATTATTTGATTTTTGAAGTGCTGGGTGTTATGCCGGCGTTTGGCATTGTGGCCGTAACGGCTGAATTGGCAGAGTAATTAATCATAAATAAAAAAGGTTATGTCAGAAATTAAATTGATAAAAGAAACCTTTGAACAAGGTAAAGGTATTTTACGATTGATACCTGTTTTTGTACCTCGCCGCTTTAGCAAAGCAGGCTTAAGATTGAGGTTGCACCCTCATGATTATTATGCCCTGGGTACCAAACGAGGCTCGATAAAGGAACGGTGGTTTTCTTCTGTAATCCCTGCCATGAACGGAGAACTGGCCCCCAAAGATGAAGGCATGAGCTACGTATTACCTTTTTCCGAGAAACTGGAACAAAAATTCACATTAAAGAATACGGTGGATGAATTAAAGGAATCCATCATCGGTAAGGAACTTTTCAGTAAATATGGTACATGGCCTATGTATTCCAAATTTTTCGATTTCCAGGCTCCCTTGTTTCATCACCTTCATCTCGGTTTTGAAGCGGCCAAACGGGTGGGAAAATTGGGTAAGCCCGAAGCATATTATTATCCTCCGCAAATGAACAACTACCCGGGTGAATTTCCTCATACCTATTTTGGTTTTGATCCGGATGTAACCAAAGAAATGGTTAAGGAAAGACTGCTCAATTACGAAAAAGGGGATACCCGGATTACCGAATTATCCAGGGCTTATCGCATTGAACTAGGCACGGGCTGGTATACTCCCCCCGGAGTTGTGCATGCCCCCGGTTCCTATCTGACCTACGAACCTCAATGGAACAGTGATGTGAATTCGGTTTATGAGAATATCACCTCAAACGAGGTATATCCGTTTGAATTTCTCGTGGAAAATTGTCCCGATGACCGGAAACGGGATATTGATTATGTGATAAGCCTTATGGACTGGGAAAAGAATATAGACCCAAACTACAGGAAAAAATATTTCAGACCACCCATAAAAATTCAATCCGGTGACGGTTACGTCGAAAAATGGATTGTATATGGCAATGAATATATTGCTGCTAAGGAACTCACCATTCACCCAAGACAAACTGTCACCATAAAAGATCAGGCAGCCTATGGATGTATTATTATTCAGGGTTATGGTAAATTTGGGGTTTATGACGCGGAAACCGCAGTCATCTTAAGATTTGGGCAGGCCAGTTCAGACGAGTATTTTGTTTCTGAGGATGCGGCCAGGAATGGCGTGAAAATAACCAATAACAGCCAGTTCGAACCCATGGTTATGCTTAAACATTTTGGACCGAATAACCCGGATGTGCCCAAGAAAGAATAAACCACGGAGACACGGAGAACACAGAGAAACACGGAGATGATTGATCAAAAATAATAAAGAACAATTGGTATCGCTTGTTACAAAAGAGTTTGCAATGTTGCCTAAAACTTAAACTCTGTTGAACTCCGTGCAACTCCGTGATCCCTGTCTCCGTGGTGAATAATTACGCCCATTTCAATTGAAACAACTAATTAGATGAATGAATATTTTCTGGGGCTATATGAGAAATCAATGCCCAATTCCCTGTCGATCAAAGAAAAGCTGACGGAAGCAAAAAAGGCAGGCTTTGATTTTTTGGAGATCAGTATTGATGAAACGGATGAAAAGCTCAGCCGGCTGAAATGGAATAAGGAGAAGAGAGAGGATCTTGTCGAATCAACCTGGATGACGGGTACCAAAATAATGACTATGTGTTTAAGCGGTCATAGAAAGTATCCTATTGGAAGTGAGGATGATAAAACAAGAGCCAAAGGTATGGAAATCATGTCAGATGCAATAGATTTCGCTGCTGATACAGGTATAAGAATCATTCAGATTGCAGGTTACGATGAGTTTTACAAGCCAACCAATGATAATACAAAGAACCTGTTTTTGGAAAGCCTGAGAACGAGTTCAGAAATGGCATCAAAAAAAGGTGTTACGCTTGCGTTTGAAACCATGGAAACAGAATTCATGAATACAGTTGGGAAAGCGATGCATTATGTCGATCGGATCAATTCACCCTATCTTCAGGTTTATCCCGACCTGGGGAATATTACCAATGCCGCTGTACTTTATGGCCATAATATATCAGATGATCTGAGATCCGCAGCAGGTCACCTTGTTGCTTTGCACCTGAAGGAAACTGTTACGGGAATTTACAGGGAAGTTCCTTATGGTAATGGACATGTAGATTTCCTGAATGCAATACAAATCGCTTTTGACCTGGGCGTAAGAATATTTGTGAGTGAGTTTTGGTATACAGGTAATCATGATTGGCAATATCAGCTGAATTTCGCTAATGAATTCATTAGATCAAAGTTTGACAAAATAATTTAATTGGGAGGAACAGCATGCCAACTTACTTTATGGGTATTGATAATGGTGGTTCCATGTGCAAAGCGGTAATCTTTGATGCAGTGGGGAAGGAAATTGCATCATCATCGTCCAGACTCAAAATGATAACCCCTCAGGCAGGTTTTACTGAACGCGATATGAATGAACTCTGGCAGTTGAACTGCAAAGTAATTAAGGAAACGATTGTAAAATCTGGATTAAGTGCATCCGATATAACAGGAGTTGCCTGTACCGGCCATGGCAAGGGCTTGTATCTTTGGGGCAAGGATGATAAACCCTGTTACAACGGGATCGTTTCAACGGATAGCCGGGCCTGGATGTATCCTGAAAAGTGGAATGCTGACGGTACAGCAGACAGGGTGTTTAAAAAAACCTTCCAGAAGATCCTTGCCTGTCAGCCGGTTTCTCTCCTTTGCTGGTTTAAGGATAATAAACCTGAGATCATGTCAAATATCAGGTGGATATTTGAGGTGAAAGATTACATCCGGTTTAAGCTTACAGATCAGGCATTTGCCGAGGTAACCGATTACTCGGGTTCAAATTTGCTGAATATAAAAGAGGTCAGATTTGACCGTGAGCTCATGGCTGAATACGGACTGGAAGATCTTTTTGACGCATTGCCACCGCTAAAAAAATCAACCGACTTTTGCGGAAGTGTAAGTAAACGTGCCAGCGACGAGACGGGCCTTAAGGAGGGTACACCGCTTGCAGGCGGTATGTTCGATATTGATGCCTGTGCCATCGCGATGGATATTATCAATGAGGATAAGATATGCGTTATTGCTGGCACCTGGAGTATTAATGAATATATATCCAAACAACCGGTGGTCAATAAATCGGTGATGATGAATTCGCTTTATTGTATACCTGGCTATTACCTGATCGAGGAATGCAGTCCAACCTCTGCAAGTAACTATGAGTGGTTTTTGGAACTATTTTTGGCCGAAGAAAAACTTAGGGCTAAGGAATTGAATATAAATGTTTTTCAGTATTGCAATGAGCTGGCTGATAAGGTTGCTGCAGATGAGCAAAATATCATCTTTCTACCGTACATTTTTGGTTCCAACTACAATCCTCAGGCAAAAGCAGCCCTGGTGGGACTGGACAGCCACCATACAAGGCCCCAGGTAATCCGCGCTGTTTTAGAAGGTATTGTTTTTTGTCATATGATCCATCTGGAGAAGCTGTTGGCTAACCGCACCAAAACAGAATCTGTCAGACTTGCCGGAGGAGCTGCAAATTCTTTGATCTGGGCACAAATATTTGCCGATGTGTTCAAGTTACCGGTAGAGATCATCGAAACGAAAGAACTTGGAACCCTGGGTTGTGCAATGGCTGCCGCTGTTGCGGCAGGTGTTTATAGAGATCTTCCTGAAGCCGCACAAAACATGGTAAAAGTAAAATGCCGTATTGAACCTGATCCGGCCAACATTCCCATTTATGAAAAGAAATTTGCCTTATACAAAAAGGTTTCTGCTACCTTGGAGAAAGTTTGGAGGGATTTCAATTAAAAATTTAAAAGTATGAATCTGAGAGAACGATTTCTTGAAGTAATGAGTTTTAATACCAGTATTCACTCCTTAAAGTGGGAATTCGGATACTGGGGTGAAACCATGAATAATTGGTATGACCAGGGTCTTCCCAAGAAGAACTACCCTGTTCCGGATACTGTAATCACCACGCCAACTGCATCTTTGTATACTACAGCCTGGACCTGCAGGGGAATTGGCCGCTTACCTAATGGTATTGCCGTGACGGCGGGCGGATTGTATTGGCCAACCCAAGGTTTTCCTCTCGATTCCGATGTAAGGCATTATTTTGGTATGGATTATACTCAGCGTTTGGTAGACATCAACCTTCATTTTTGTCCAATGTTCAAGGTACAAATCCTGGATGAAGATGAAAAGAAGCTTACCTATATTGACATCGATGGTGTAAAGCGGATTTTCCTAAAAGAGGAAGGCACTATTCCAACGTCTATTTATTGGCCTATAATAGATGAAACCAGTTGGGAAAAACTGAAGGAAGAACGGTTGAATTTGAAAAATCTTAAAGACCGTTTTCCGGCTAACTGGGATATCCTTGTAAAGGAATACAATAACCGTGACTATCCACTTGCAATAGGAGGCTATCCACAGGGATTTTTTGGCACGCTTGCCCACCTGATAGGCTACGAGAACCTTTTTATTTGGTACTGTATGAAACCAGATTTGATTCATGACATTCTTAATACTTTCACGAATATCTGGTTAGCCGTGTTCGAAGAAGTGATTTCTCAGGTTTCAGTTGATCACTGGCAAATTTGGGAAGACATTTCTTTTGGCAAAGGGTCAATGATTTCTACCGATATGGTAAAAGAATTTCTTCTGCCCTATATCAAAAGGATTGGTGGCTTTGTGAAATCAAAAGGGATAAATGTGATTCTTCTCGACACTGACGGTGACTGCAACGAGCTCATACCCCTTTTTATGAAGGCCGGTGTTACCGGAATGTATCCCTTTGAGACGCATTGCGGAATGGATATTGTTAAAGTACGTCAGAAATACCCGGCGCTGCAAATGCTCGGAGGTATTCCAAAATCGGAAATAATTATGGGTAAAAAGCGAATTGATGAAATTCTTGAGCCGGTTGAAACTGTTTTAAAAACCGGTGGATACATACCTTTTGGCGACCATTTAATACCTCCCGATGTGAACTTTGAAAATTTCACCTACTACCGGAACAAGCTGAACAGTATAATTGATCGATACGGTAAATGAAATCATACCTTATTTTCGTTTGTTTTGTAGCTACCATTGGGCCCGATAGTATGGGTATTGATTGGAGAAATCTTTCCAAACAATCTCAGGAGTCACGCAGTATCCCTTTCCGTATTCTGTTTATGGGCAGCTAACTTCCTGGTTTCTTTCAGCTTTCCAATTCTCTTGTTTTACCTGAAAGGCGGATATACATTTATGATCTATGCGGTAATGTGTGTTTTCTGTTTTATTTTCGTTTTCAAATATCTTATCGAAACAAAAGGGAAAACATTGGAACAAATTGAAAAAGAGTTTACCTGAGTT
>JBBAAF010000086.1:0-16677 GCA_041658425.1 Bacteroidales bacterium
CCTCTTGACGCTACACTGAGTTATCCGGGGCCTCTTCATCTCCAATATCCGACTCACCCAACTCAGGCAAATAGACCGCTGCTTCGCTCGCCGGCAGCGATTCAACATCCTTAAGACTCCGCCGGATGGCTCTGGTGCGCTTGCCTACGAGTTCGTCGAGCTGAGAGGTAGCCGTGTGCAGATTCTTCTGTGTCTTATCGAGAAGCTTGCCGAAATTGTCAAATTCGGTTTTAACAGCTCCCAGTATCCGCCAAACCTCACTGCTTCGTTTCTGGATCGCCAGTGTTTTGAAGCCCATTTGCAGACTGTTGAGAATGGCAGCGAGGGTAGTAGGGCCGGTCACAATGATCCGGAAATCACGCTGCAAGGTTTCCATCAGGGCTGCCCTTCTGATGACCTCAGCATAAACCCCTTCAAATGGCAGGAACATAATTCCGAATTCCGTGGTGTTCGGTGGATCTATGTATTTGTCCTTTATGTCTTTAGCCATTTTTTTGATGGTGAGTTCGAGCTTTTTGGAAGCGATTTCAATGGCATCAGGATTAGCTGCTTCATAGGCTTCGCTGAGCTGGATATAATCTTCCTGAGGAAATTTGGCATCGATGGGGAGGTATACTACGCCGCCGTCATCGTCTTTTCCGGGCAGTTTAAGTGCAAACTCAACCATATCGGAGGATCCTTTTTTCGTCTTGACGTTCGCTTCATATTGTTCAGGAGCCAGAATTTGCTCGAGAAGCATCTCGAGCCTCACCTCACCGAGTCCGCCGCGCATCTTTACGTTGCTGAGCACTTTCTTGAGTCCGCCTACATCCTGAGCCAGCGTCTGCATCTCGCCCAAACCTTTCTGAACATTCTCTAATTGCCGGCTTACCAATTCAAACGATTGTCCAAGCCGTTCATTAAGTGTCTTTTGCAGCTTCTCATCCACCGTTTCCCTCATCTGTTCGAGCTTCTTCTCGGTACTGGCGTTCAGCTCCCCGAGTTTCTCCTCCACTTTGCTGCTGATCTTATCAAGCTGAAGAACCATCCGGTCGGAAAATTCCTTCAGATTTTTGGCCAGCTCATCCCGGTTAATTTTATTGTTCTCTTCGGTCTTCCCCGTGAGTGCAGTCATCTGTTCACCAATCGTCTTACTCAGGTTAGCCAAAGCCTGCTGCGAGGAGTCGATCAAACCCTTCAGCTGCCCGGCCTGATCTTTTGAAATGCCACTGAGAGTGCCCAGGAACGACTGTTGAAAAGTGGTGAGTGTATTGTTTAACTCCTGTCGGTTGGATTTCACCTCATCCTTCACCGCAGCCTCAATCCTGGCGCCATTTTTTTCGATTGCTGCCAGCAGTTTTTCGCTCTGATCCTCCGTTTTGTCCTGCCTGAACGCCAACTGCAATCCTATACCGGCAATAAGTAATACGATAATGATAATCAACAAGATAGTTTCCATTGGGCAAAAAGGTTAAATAATGGCTAAGGTAGGTTTTTCAACCATGAGAGTAAAACCCAAATCTCAAAAAACAAAATCTAAATAAATCCCAAAAAGCAAAATCCAAAACTCAAACATTGGCACATTGGCACATTATCAAATTAGCACATTATCAAATTAGCATATTAGCAAATTGATTTGTATTTTTCCATACATCTTAAACTGAATGATTGCCAGTATCTTCAATAATTTTAGCCATCAGGGTCTTTTTTGGTTGATCCTTGATATTGTGCTACTGCTAACCATCCTGGTGATGGTGGTGGTGATCATTATGGAAAATCAGGATCCTATCAAAACTCTGTCCTGGATATTGATACTGTTCCTGATCCCCCTGGGCGGAATTATCCTGTATATCTACTTCGGGGTGAATCCCAAAAAGCGAAAGATGATCATTATGAAGGAGATGTCAGACAGGATGTCGCTCGACCGGCTGATCCAGGACCAGATGATCCGATTAAACAAGAAGATCTTCATCCGCGATCAAAGGCTCGTTCCAAAGCGTCATCTGATGAAGCTGCTCCTGAATAATTCGAAAGCTTTAATTACGGAATACAACAATATCAGAGTGCTGAATAATGGCCGACAAACATTTGGTTCAATCATTTATGAACTGGAAAATGCACACGATCATATCCACCTGGAGTTCTACATTATCGAAGACGACCAGATCGGAAACCGGATCAAGGAGATTCTGATGCGCAAAGCACTGGCAGGATGTGATGTCAAGGTATTGTATGACGATCTTGGAAGCTGGTCTTTATCAAGAAGATATATTCGTGAACTGACTTCAGCCGGGGTGAAGGTGATAAGTTTTATGCCAGTGCGAACGTATGCTTTTGCTAATAAGGTCAATTTCAGATTGCACCGAAAAATCATCGTCGTGGACGGCCGCGTAGGGTTTGTCGGAGGGATCAATATTGCCGACCGTTACCTTCGCGGATTAGGGAAGAATAACCGCTGGCGGGATACACACCTCAGGCTCGAAGGGGAATCGGTTAGAAGTTTGCAGGCCATTTTCCTCCTCGACTGGAATTATGCACAGCACACGTCCGATTATGACCTCAGATATTTTCCTGATAATACTGTCACGGAGCATAAGTTGGTGCAAATCGTTGCCAGCGGCCCGGATTCAGATTGGGAAAGTATTATGCAGGCTTACTTTGCTGCGATCGCTACTGCAGCTCAGTATGTCTATATCTCCACCCCTTATTTCCTGCCGAACCAGAGTATTCTTACGGCATTGAAAACTGCAGCCCTGAGTGGTATCGATGTTAAACTGCTGCTTCCCGAAAGGAACGATTCATGGATGGTTTGGCGAAGCAGCCGTTCCTATGTGAAAGAATTGCTTGAAGCCGGGGTTCATGTTTATTTTTATCTGAAAGGATTCACACACAGTAAGTTGATGATTGTTGATGATGTATTTGCCTCCGTGGGCACTGCCAACATGGATATCCGCAGTTTTAATCAGGATTTTGAGGCTAATGCCCTGATTTATGACGAAGCTATAACCCGTCAGCTCAAACAGGACTATGAGGATGATATTGAAAACTCGAAGGAAATATTTCTGGAGGCCTGGGAACAGCGGAAGGTTATGGATAAAATCCAGGAATCTGTGGCCAGGATTTTCAGCCCGCTGTTATAAAATCAGAACAATTTCTGTCGCCTGATCAATAAGGGCAGCAAAACCTCGCGAAAATCCTGCCGGATATCGGCCTCCACAAAATCAATGTCAAATTGCCCGCAACGAAGTTTGATATCAGAAAAATACCGGCTGATTTTTTCGCGGTATTGAGTTCTGATCTCCGCCGGATTCACCCTGATCGCCCGTCCGGTTTCCATGTCTACAAACCGGTGCGGCCTGTTTGGAAAGTCGAATGCTTCTTCCAGTTTGTGATCTTTTACATGAAAAAGGATCACCTCATGTTTGTTATACCTGAAGTGCCTGAGGGCAGAAAAGAGCTCTTCAGGATCGGTTTCATCCAGCATATCCGTAAAGAGCACCACCATGCTTCGTTTCGGATACATCTCAGCCAGCTGATGCATGATCACGGCGGCATTGGTTGGACGATTCAGGTTCTCTTTAACCTGCCCCGGGCTGGTCCGTTCGAGCAAACGGGTCATTTCCGCAAAAAGGTTCTGGCTGTGGACTTCGCTGACCTTTGCAGGAGTTGTCAGCTCAATGTCGGATGAAAAAAGAGTCAGGCCAACGGCATC
Source organism: Bacteroidales bacterium (assembly GCA_041658425.1). Classification (GTDB taxonomy): domain Bacteria; phylum Bacteroidota; class Bacteroidia; order Bacteroidales; family UBA12481; genus UBA12481. Next base: position 3,692 of record JBBAAF010000086.1, read on the forward strand.
ACGCTGCCTGCGTAACAGGCGCATCATGGCTGCCGTGGTGTAAACAGAGAAAAAGAGCTTGCTGATCGCTTTCCGGTCGGGGTTGGGAAAAAGCATCGACGACGAAGTATCGATGATGAACTGTGCCCGGAGGTTCGTCTCCTCTTCGTACCGCTTCACAAAAAACTTATCGGTTCGCCCGTAAAGCTTCCAATCGATATGCCGTGTTGATTCACCCGGGTTGTAATGGCGGTGTTCGGCAAATTCTACGCTGAACCCATGGTAGGGGCTGCGATGCAAGCCGGTGATGAACCCTTCCACCACCTGACGGGCAATAAGGTCAATCTGATACAGATTGCCCCATTCTTCTATCTCTGCAAGGTTTTTCGTAGCCGGTGATCCTTGCCCTATTTCAGCAGGGCATCGATTTTGCTTACAAGGGCACCTTTGGGTACAACACCAACCTGTTTGTCAACTACCTGGCCGCCTTTGAAGAACAGCAGGGTAGGGATATTGCGGATACCGTATTTCGCGGAAATGCCCGGGTTACTGTCAACATCAACTTTCCCGACAACGACACGGCCTTCGAATTCCGTTGATAATTCCTTGACAATAGGAGTGAGCATGCGGCAGGGTCCGCACCATTCAGCCCAGAAATCCACTACCGCCGGTTTGCCGGCTTCAATCACAACTTCCTGAAAATTAGCATCGTTTATTTCAACGGTCATGGCTATAATTTTTAAATTTCTATTCAGATGATTTCATGCAAAAATACGGATTTCACTCCGGACTTCAGAATTATTCGATCTTAAAGTCGATTTCAGAATGATTATTCAGATACCGGAGAAATTCTTTGCTGAGTTCAACCCGGAAACTGCGGCTGAACAAATCGATGCTGATCTTCTGCACCGATTCAAATACCTTGAATTTCAGCATGGTTTTTCCCTTGTATTTCTGGACCATGCTAACGATCTCATTAACAAGTTCTTTACTGATTGCCTCGAGTGAAATCGTTATGGTGACCGACTTAATCATTTTTTCGCCAACATCCACCAGCAGGTTCATCTCTTTAACCTTGAAATCGAATTCCCCTTCGTTAAACCGGTGGGGTTCCACCTTGCCGGTGAGCAGCACTGCATAGCCCGGCTGCATGTAATTCTTGAAATTCAGATAGTCAGGCGAGAAAAAGGTAAAAGTATGGGTGTCGGAAAAATCCTCCATCGACATCCGGCCAAAAGGCTTCCCGGTTTTGGTTATTTTATGTTCTACAGAAGTAACTATTCCGGCTACTTTCAGATCTTTTCCCTTTAGTGATGTAAGTTCCTGAAGATCAGCTAAATTCGCATTGGCAAAGTGGTCGATGACCAGGCGGTATTCATCCAGTGGGTGTGCCGACAGGTAAATGCCGACGTGTTCTTTTTCGAGATTCAATTGCTGAAGGCTGCTCCACGGTTCAGATGGCCGGGGCTCGGGCCGCGATGGTTTAATCTCGGAGATTCCGCCGAACAGACTGATCTGGCTTCCTGCATTTTCATCCTGTACCCTGGCTCCGTAACGGAGCAATTGTTCGATAAAGTTCTGACCCTTATCATCCTCCGAAAAGAACTGGTAACGCTGGTATTTCGAGAGGTTATCCAGGGAACCGCTCACTGCCATGGCTTCAACAACCTTTTTGTTGAGCGTTTTCAGACTGATCCGCTCCACCATATCATAAATATCCCTGAAGGGGCCATGGCTGTCGCGCTCCTGAACAAGTGCCTCAACAATTCCTGCTCCGATTCCCTTCACCGCAGCGAGGCCGAAACGGATATTACCTTGCTTATTGACCGTAAATTTCAAATAGCTTTCGTTGACATCCGGACCGAGAACCTGCATGCCCATCCGGCGGCACTCATCCATCATGAAGGTGATCTTTTTGATATCGTTCAGGTTCCTGCTCAGAACTGCAGCCATGTATTCGGCCGGGTAATGAGCTTTAATATAAGCCGTTTGGAAGGCAACTACTGCATAACCTGCTGAGTGTGAACGATTAAATCCATACTTTGCAAATTCCTGCATGATATCAAAGATCTCAACTGCTTTGGTACGGTCCACACCATTTTTTTCTGCCCCTTCGACGAAGGATGCCTTCTCGTTTTCCATGACATCCATCTGCTTCTTACCCATCGCGCGGCGAAGGTTATCAGCTTGAGCCAGCGTGAACCCCCCGATCACCTGGGCGGTCTGCATGATCTGCTCCTGATAGACCATTATTCCATAGGTATCTTTCAGAATATCTTCCAGCCAGGGGTGCGGATATATGACAGGCTCAAGCCCGAATTTACGCTTGATATAAATATTGATGTACTCCATCGGACCGGGCCGGTACAATGCGTTCATCGCGATCAGATCCTCGAGGGTAGTGGGCTTGAGGTCTTTCAGATACGTGCGCATTCCGGGCGATTCAAACTGAAAAGTACCGACTGTTTCACCTTTCTGGTAAAGTTCAAAGGTCTTGGGATCTTCATAAGATATTGTATCCATATCCAGATCGATGCCGTGTGAAAGCCGGATATTTTCCAAAGCATCCCTGATAATCGAAAGCGTTTTCAATCCCAGGAAATCCATCTTCAGCATCCCGACATTCTCGAGATAATGGCCATCATATTGGGTGATCATCAGATCGGTTTCCTTGGAGATGGCCACGGGGATATGTTCAATCAACGGATCCCGCCCGATGATTACACCGCAGGCATGAATCCCGGTCTGACGGATCGAACCCTCAAGGATCTCGGCCATTTCGAGTGTCTTTCGCACCAGCGGATCGCTGCTCGACAACTCATTCCGCAATTCAGGAACATCGTTATAGGCAGATTTAAGGGAAACATCCGGACCATCAGGAATAAGTTTTGCCAGCCGGTTGGCCTCAGGCAGGGGCAGGTTGATCACCCGGGCAACATCGCGAATAGCCATCTTGGCACCCATAGATCCAAATGTAATCACCTGGGCTACGCGTTCTTTACCGTATTTGTCCAATACGTATTTCATAACCTCCTCACGGCCGTCGTCATCGAAATCAATATCGATATCCGGCATGGTTTGTCGATCGGGATTCAGGAATCGTTCAAACAGGAGTTTGTATTTGATCGGATCGATATCCGTAATGCCGATACAATAGGCCACAGCTGATCCGGCTGCTGATCCCCTTCCGGGCCCCACCGAAACATTCCGTTCGCGGGCAGCACGGATAAAATCCTGAACAATAAGAAAGTAACCGGCAAAACCCATCTTTGCAATCACGCGTAATTCAAAATCAATACGCTCGCGGATGGCATCGGTTATTTCCGGATAACGTCTTTTCGATCCTTCATGCGCCAGATGCTGCAGGTAATCATCCTGACTTTCGAAGGCGTCAGGAAGCTTGAATTCAGGCAGCACCACCTTCCGGTCAAGTTCATAGTCTTCGATTTTATCAGCCACCTTAAGCGTGTTCGATATCGCTTCAGGTAAGCCGGGGAAAAGCTGGCTCATCTCAGCCTCTGTCTTAAAGAATTCCTGACCGATAAACTTCATCCGGCTGGTATCGTTGATATCTTTGCCGGTACTCAAACAGAGGAGAATGTCCTGAGCTTCGGCATCTTTCTCGTTCAGGTAATGCACATCATTCGTTGCGATCAAATCAATCCCGTGTTTACGGGCCAGCTTAACCAATATCGGGTTTACCTGTTTCTGTTCAGGATGGCCATGATCCTGAAGTTCGATATAGAAATCTTCGCCAAACAGGTTTTTATAGCGGAGCAAAACCTCTTCGGCTGCAGTCTCACTGATGCGGGCTGCGCGGGGCAGTTCACCGGCCAGGCAAGAGGTGCAGGCGATCAGATCTTCATGATATCTGTGCAGCAGATCCCAGTCGATCCGCGGTTTGTAATAAAACCCTTCGAGATAGGCCATGGATACCATCTTAATGAGATTGTGGTACCCGTTGCTGTTTTTGGCCAGCAGGACGAGGTGGAACCGGCTACGGTCCTCCACATCCGATTTGTCTTTTCTGCCTTTCGGTGCCAGATACACTTCACAGCCAAGGATAGGCTTGATATTTTTTGCCCTGGCAGCGTCAAAAAAGTGTTTAGCACCGAACATGTTTCCGTGATCGGTAATCGCTACCGCTGGCATTCCCAGAGATACGGCCCGATCCATCAAACCCTCGATGGGAGTTGCCCCGTCGAGGATTGAGTATTGGGTGTGGAGGTGAAGATGTACAAAAGCGCTCATTGGCGTCAAAATTAGCCAGGATTATCCCTCGTGATGGCTGTGTTTAAAACTCTTTTAAAAGTTAAATACTTTTGGAGAACAGGATATTAATGGTATCTTTGCGCCACAAAAATTTTAAAGCCAAAAAAATTAAAGCCAAAAAAAATTAAATATTTAATTATCAGTAAGCATGCCAGCAAAAATCAGATTAGCCAGACACGGGAAAAAATCCCGTCCGTACTACTTCATCGTAGTTGCGGATAGCAGGGCACCACGGGATGGTAAGTTCATTGAAAGGATTGGTTCATACAATCCGGTCACGAATCCTGCTACCATTGAAATTGACTTTGACAAGGCATTATCATGGTTGCAAAAAGGTGCGCTGCCGACTGATACCGTACGTTCATTATTGCTTCAGCGCGGAGTTATGTACAAGAACCATCTGCTGAAGGGGGTCAAAAAAGGTGCTCTTACGGAAGAACAAGTTGAACAGAAATTTCAAGAATGGGTCGCCTCAAGCGAACAGAAACTGAAAAACGCTTCCAGTAAAATGGATGCCGACAAGCGGAACGATGCCAAAAGCCGTTTTGCTGCCGAAATCAAGGTTAAAGAAGCACGCGCAGCCGTTTTGGCAAAGAAAAATGCCAAAGAAGTTGCCGCTGCTCATGCTGAAGAGGAACCGATCTCGGTAACTCTGGCAAAACCGGCTGAAGAAGCCCCGGCAGAAGAGTAAGCATTGGAGCGTCCGTCAACGAATTAAAACTGCCCGATTTCCGGGCAGTTTTTTTTGATACTATTCTTGATTTTATTACGTTTTGAACTTTCTGTACCTTTCCATTGTCTTTTAATCTGAAATAGATTTAATTATGACAACTCGCGTAAAATCAGGACTCCGAATCAGCGATCAGGGAATGGTTTTTGATCCGTCAACCGGGGAGTCATTTACACTGAATCCCATAGGTCTGGCAATCCTGAAACTGATGGTCGAAGGAGCCGATGAAGACAGGATTTTTGAGATCATGAGCAAGGATTACCAAATAACCGAGGCAGAATTCGACAGGTACTTTGTGGATTTTATCTCCGTGCTGAAATCATGTCAGTTATTGGAAAATGATGCTTGAAAAATTGACCATAGCCGTTAGCGGCCTGAATAATACCGATAATCCAGGTCCCGGCGTGCCAGTAATCCGCGGACTCCGCGAGTCCACCATTTTCGCACCCAGAATTCTCGGAATCGCTTATGAAAACCTGGAGCCAGGCGTTTACATGGAAGGAGTGGCCGACAAGGTGTACCTCATCCCATACCCGTCGCAAGGCATGGAACCGGTACTGGCCCGTTTGGAAGCAATCCATCAACAGGATCCGATCGATGTGCTGATCCCGAATTTTGATTCAGAGCTGCTTCCCCTCATCAGATCAGAAAATCAATTGAATAAACTGGGCATCCATACATTTCTGCCAACAATCGCTCAATATGAGGAGCGCCTGAAATCCAACCTGCCCGAATTCGGAAAAAAATACGATATCCAGGTGCCCCGGAGCCAACCATTGAGCGCTGCCATGGAAATCCCGAAACTGTGCCGCGAAATCCCCGGACCCTGGATGATCAAAGGGAAATTTTATGATGCAATCCTGGCTCACAATGTTGAACAGGCTGTTGCAGCATTTTATAAAATCAGCGCACAGTGGGGCCTTCCGGTTGTAATACAGCAATTTATCCAGGGAACCGAGTTAAATGTGGTAGCCCTGGGCGATGGCCATGGCAAAACCATCGGCGCCGTGCCGATGCGAAAGCTGTATATCACCGACAAAGGAAAGGCCTGGAGTGGAATCACCATCGCGGATAAATACCTTCTTGAACTCACCACCCATATTATTTCCAAAACATCCTGGCGGGGAGGGATGGAACTCGAGATGATCCGATCTACCGATCAGAAATATTATCTTGTTGAAATAAATCCACGGATACCTGCCTGGGTTTATCTGGCAGTCGGGGCCGGACAAAACCTTCCGGAAGCACTCGTCCAGCTTGCACTGGGCCGTGAACAGGAGCCCTTCACCAGTTTTAAAGTAGGGAAAATGTTTATCAGGTATTCCTATGATCTCATAGTGGATGCCGAAACCCATCAGTCTTTTGCCATAAAAGGAGAAAAATAATTCATGGATAGGAAACTCTTTGAACCCCCTGTAATTAAGCGAATGCATACCGGTATGCCTGGTAAAATTGGGATGCCCGGCCAAATTGAACCCATCACTCATATCGACCAGGTTACGGTCAGCAGCCTGATGACCGAATTCGGTTCACCATTGTTTGTACTGTCGGAGAAGACCATCCGCGAAACCTATCGCAAGGCCCTTGACGCCTTCCAATCGCGCTATCCCAGGGTCCAGTTCGGTTGGTCCTATAAAACCAATTACCTCGATGCTATATGCAGAATTTATCACCAGGAGGGCTCCTGGGCCGAGGTAGTGTCTGGTTTTGAATACGATAAAGCAATCCGCAATGGAGTGGGGGGCCGCCAGATTATCTTTAACGGGCCGGATAAAAGCGATGAGGATCTGATAAAAGCGATCAATAATCACTCCTATATTCATATCGATCATTTTGATGAGCTCTATACCCTGATCCGGCTGGCAGATACCACTGCCGTGAAACCAAGAGTTGCCGTCAGGGTTAATATGGATACCGGAATATTCCCGAAATGGGACCGCTTCGGTTTTAATTATGAGAATGGAGAGGCTATGGAAGCAATCCGGAAAATTATCGGGAGCGGAAAACTTGAACTGGTCGGATTGCATACGCATATCGGCACTTATGTCATATCAACTGCCGCCTATCGGATAGCTGCAGAAAAACTGGCTGCACTCGCGCTTGCCATTGAACGCCAATTCCATCAGCGGATATTGTATATCGATATGGGAGGCGGATTTGCCTCATTGAATAACCTGAAGGGAGCTTACCATAGTGCCGCCGATACCACACCAAGCTTCGATCAATACGCCGAGGCGATCACCGGGGCACTGAACAGTGCCGGATTCGATCCGGATAACCTTCCGGTGCTCATCCTGGAAACCGGCCGGGCTCTCGTGGATGATGCCGGATATCTGGCTGGTACTGTATTGGCAACCAAGCGCCTGATGGATGGACGGAAAGCTTTGATCTTCGATTTCGGAGTGAATCTGCTCTTTACTTCCTTTTGGTATGACCATTTCATCCATCCGGCTCAGGAAATGACGGAAACTACCGAAGATACTGTCGTTTACGGTCCACTGTGCATGAATATAGATATGCTTCGCGATCAGATGCAGCTGCCTCTCCTGAAAAAGAACGACCATGTGGTGGTCTCCCGGGTGGGGGCTTACAATATGACCCAGTGGCTCCAGTTTATTACCTACCGGCCAAACGTGGTCCTGATCGGAGCCGATTTCAGGCCTCATCTCATTCGCAAAGCCGAAACCCTCGATGCCTTGATTCAACACGAATTAACACCTGATTATCTCTCAAGTTGAAAATCCGCGGGAACATAATGAAAATCAGATACCTGGGCGAAGGATTCCTAAATTCCTACTCCCAGGTGTTCTTCTCAGATCGTCCGGTATTTGCAGTACTGATCATTCTGACAACTTTCTTCGTGCCTGTTTCCGGTATCTCCGGGATGGCAGGAGTTTGTATCTCCCTATTGCTGGCTAAATGGCTGGGTTTCGATAAGTATCTGATATCAAAGGGGATATTCAGTTACAATACTCTACTGGTTACCCTCCCGCTTGGTCTCTTCTTTGAACCGGGATGGTCATTGATCTTGATCGTCGTTTTTGCATCGATATTAACCTTCTTCCTTACCGTTGTTTTCCGTAGCGGGATGTTGAAATCTAACCTGCCATTCCTCAGCTGGCCGTTTGTTATCGGACTGTGGATTGTGTTGCTGGCAGTCAGGCGGTTCTCCTCAATCGAAGTCGGCGATCAGTCTCTCTTCGAATGGAACCGGCTGTACGAAATGGGCGGGATTCCCCTGGTTAACGGAGTGGAATGGCTGAACCATCTCATGATACCTCAAGGGATAAAAACTTACCTGATCTCGCTGGGCGCTATATTCTTTCAATATAACCTGATCGCAGGTATCGCTGTCGCAACCGGATTGATCATCTATTCACGTATTGCTTTCCTATTGTCTCTTACCGGCTTCTTCTCGGCCTATCTCTTCTATGCTGTAATCGGATTGGATATTAATACCTTGGATTACAGTTATATCGGATTTAATTATATCCTCACTGCTATTGCCATCGGTGGCTTTTTTCTGATCCCATCTGTCTATACCTTTCTCTGGACGATTGTCCTGATACCGGTAGTAACTCTTCTGACGGTCAGCATGGAAGAATTGCTGTCAGGTACCCATCTTTCGATATATGCCCTGCCTTTCAATCTCCTCGTACCGGCATTTCTATATGTGCTGCAACAGCGCCAAAACCGCCCAGCCGGACTGCAACCGGTCGTCGTTCAGCATAATACGCCGGAGAAAAACCTATATGCCTGGTCGAACTACCACAGCCGCCTGAGTCAGAAAGCCGGGATTCTTTTTCGTTTGCCTCTCCTTGGAAAATGGAAGGTGAGCCAGGGACATAATGGGCGTTTAACCCATCAGTCCGATTGGCGGTACGCCTGGGACTTTGTCAAGGAAGGATTCGATGGCCGTACCTTCATTGGCGATGGATCCAGATTATCCGATTATCAATGCTACGGAAAGCCGGTCTATCCCGCTGCTGATGGGGTAGTTGATTCAGTGGTAGACGGTATTCCCGATAACAGTCCAGGTGATACCAATACCAGTCAGAACTGGGGAAATACGGTTGTTGTGCGGCATGCTGCCGGACTTTATTCAAAATATTCGCATCTGAAGCCAGGAACGATCAGGGTGAAATCGGGAGATTATGTCGTGACTACCATGGAATTAGCCCAGGCAGGGAACTCCGGCCGGTCACCCGAACCCCACCTTCATTTTCAGTTTCAGGCAGAACCTAATATCAATGCCGCAACCATCGATTACCCGTTCGGATATTACCTGCTCGATAAGAATGGCAAGCATTCGCTCAGAACTTATGCCCGCCCGGCCGAAAATGATTGGGTATCCAATCTGATTCCCGACAGCCTGATGAAAAAGGCACTGCATTTTATCCCGGGCCAGAAGATCCGGGTTAAGTCTGATGCCGGGCACGACCAACCCGGAGCAGAGTCGGAATGGGAAGTTCATACCGACTTTTACAATAATTCTTATATCTATGATCGTCGGTGTAATGCCACCGCATGGTTTGTGAATGATGGCCAGCTGTTCTATTTTACTTACTATGAAGGGCCGAGGGGTAACCTGCTGTTTAGCTTTTTCTTAGCCTGCTTCCGTGTACCCCTGGTGTTTGACCGGCAGGTAACCATTACCGATCAATTGCCGCTATCCATAAGTACCCGGAGCTGGATACGCTGGCTGCAGGACTGGATCGCACCGTTTTATATTTTTCTGCAGTCCGATTTTTCCCTGAATTTTTTAGAAGCCGATGATATGTTGGACCCTTCGGTATATACGATTCATTCCCGGGTCAATCGCCAGGTTTTTCATAACAGCATTGATACCAGCGAGTTTGAGGTCCAGATCCGCCGGGAGGGTAGTATTCAAATCAAGAGCTCTGGCAGGAGTACCTTAGAGTTGACAACTTTAACTTGTAACTGGAATGGAAATTCATAGCACCGGCAAGGTTTCCTTAGCGACAGGTACCCACCCCCTTGCCCCCTCCCTGAAACAGGGAGGGGTTGGGGTGGGTACTTTAATCTGTTTAAAGTTGTCAACTCTAACCTTCTTTCTTCTCCTTCCCTTGCTTTCCCCCGCCCAGGAAACCCATTCCTTCGCAGAAATCGATAGCCTTTCTTACAAAGCCTATCTGGATGCGGACTGGAAAAGGGTGCTGGATTATACCCGTTCGGGTTTTAATTCGGGGTTCGATTTTTATTACCTGCGGATGCGGGCCGGTTTGGCTGAACTTAACCGGCACAGCCCGGTCAGGGCTGCGGTCCATTTTCGCAAAGCGCTGGAATTCAATCAGAACGATCCCTATGCGCTGGAGTATCTCTATTCTTCCCTTCTTTTTTCGGGAGATCTGGCTGAATCCCGGTTGTTGGCCAATACCTATTCCCCGGCATTCAGGAAGCGGCTCGGCATTCCCGCGCGGCGGCTGATTACCAGTGCTTTCATTGAACCCGGATATATGCTCAATTCAAAAGCCGCTGAATTGAAGGCCTATCGCCCGGATGCTGAACTGGCCCATCTATACTTCGTCCCGGGCTACTGGTTCCTGTCCGCAGGAGTTAACCTCGAGTCCGGGAAACGATTCTCCGCTGCCATTTCAACAAATATCCTCAGTTTTACCGCCGTTCAGCAGTTCCTGATACAAAATCAGGAACCACAGGTGTTCGTCGTTCCTTTCGATCAGAGGGCCGTCTACCTGGCAGGCAGTTATTATCTCGGCAAAGGCTTTCATCTCTCACTGGCCGGACAGGTTATGTCATATACCCTCCCGTTGTATCGCTGGGTCGCCGGGAATACCGGTGGTGAGTACTTGCTAGATGCATTTGCCTATCGCGATCTGGCCTTTAATGCTTCGGTGGTCAAACGGTTTCCATACGTAACCATTGGCCTGGCCGCCGATGCGAACCGATTTAAAAATCAATGGGTTAAGCAGGCTGGAGCGAAACTCACCATGTACCCGGCAGGAAATGTGAATACCTATCTTCAAATGGGAGGAACCTGGTTGTCCGACAGCCTTAACCCCGCTGGCCGGATCATTGCTCATGCCACCGCCGGCCGGAAACTCTTCCGCTTGGTATGGATCGAAGGGGTTTATTATTATGGCGACATCCGTAACTTTTCAGAGAGTAACGCCTACGTCGTTTTTAATAATTACGATATGATCCGGAAACGCATGGGGATCAACCTGCTGGCTTACCGGCTTTTGCCGCATCTCGATCTGTCCCTGCGATACCAATATACCCTTCGGTCAGCGACCTGGCAGATCTATCAGAATTCTGGATATATTCAGGACTTACAACAAGACTATCCCATTCACAGTTTTATAGGAGGATTAACATGGCGATTCTAATGAGAAAATTATTCATCGTTTTCATGGTGACCGGCATTTTTTATCAAACCGATGCACAGAGCTTTGATAAACAGCGGGCAGCATTCCGAACCAGTTACACCCAGGAAAATTCGGGCGATTATAAGGCTGCAGTCAATACCCTAAAATCAGTGTACGATGATTCCTCGTATGAGATGAACCTGCGCCTCGGATGGGTGAGTTTCAAATCTGGCGATTTCAAGGAATCCGAAGCTTATTACCGGAAAGCCATCACGCTGCGGCCATACGGGATCGAGGCCCGGTTCGGATTGGTCTTTCCACTCTCCTCTATGGGGAACTGGACCCTCGTGAATTCAATTTATGAAGAGGTACTGGCGATCGATGCCAATAATTCCCTGGCCAATTACCGTTATGGCCTGCTCGCATATAATAAGGAAGAATATACAAAAGCTGATAAGCTTTTTACAAAAGTGGTCAATCTTTATCCGTTTGATTATGATTCCCTGATCATGCTGGCCTGGACCAGATTCAAACTCGGCAAGTCGCTAGAGGCCAAGGCACTTTTCCAAAAGGCCCTATTATACAGTCCGGATGATTCTTCAGCACTTGAAGGGTTGTCGCTAATCCATTAGACTATATAAAATTAAATATGAAACAAATAACAATTAATCAGGTAGTTAAATTGCTTTTCCTCACTTTAGCGGGTTTTTCTGCCTTAGCCGTTCAATCACACGCGCAGATTGTTTTTGAACAGTCGTACCCCTATTCTGGAACTATCACCCAACTCGAAAAGGAGGGTCCAATGTTCTATCTGATGGATGTAACAGCTAAAGAGTGCCGCATATACAATTTGGATTATTCGCTGTTTAAAACCATTAAACTGGATGTTCCAACTAATCGGTATCTTTATGATATTCAGTTTGTAACACAGCATTTATTTGACAGTGATGATGGTGTTGAGCTCCTATATGTTTTCTATCAGTACGTGCAAACGGCGACCAGCTATTATTACATCTATACCACCCGCATTGCCGATGAAACCGGTTCGCTTATCCTGGATTTGCCCGGTTGCAGCTGGACCGTAATCAAGAATATCAGCGGATCAGGATCACGGATGTTGAACTATGTAACAGATTATTCCGTTTATCCGTATCCGGTGGAAACCCGGATTTACCGGCTGCCCGGACAAATCACGGGTGTCGAGACCGAAGCCATGCAGGATTTTTCTGGTGACAGGGTTTTCCCAAACCCCACATCAGGATTGATCCGGATGCATCCCGGTGGATTTAACCTGAATGACAAGTCCGATTGGGTAATTCTGGATTCTACCGGCAAACTCATTGCCCGGGTACCCGTTTCGGACCCAGGCAATCCGGTCGACCTGAAATCGCTGGGACTGGTTGCCGGGATATATCTGGTACGAATGGAATCTAAGAACTATCAGACTAAATTTCAGCAAATTGTCCTCAATAACTGATCAGATCGAATCAACAACCTTCGAAGCCGGACGGGTGGTGAAGGTACATGGTGTTAATGGTAAACTGGTTATCCGGATGAACCGCCCCGTTGGCGATGTGCTGGATTTTCCTGAATGGCTTTTTATCCGTATCGATGGGGGACTGGTGCCCTTTAGCGTAACAGAAGAGTCAGTATTTCAA
>JBBAAF010000087.1:0-16402 GCA_041658425.1 Bacteroidales bacterium
GGTTCCGGGAATGTATTTCATCCGCGTTTGGGCAGGAAAACAGCACCTCACCGAACGGTTTATTAGGCAGTAGGCAGTAGGCAGTAGGCAGTAGGCAGTATGAAGTAAGAAGTTAGAAGTAGCAAATAACATATAACAAAACACAAATCGAAGCACTTGTCATCCCGGCGAAGGCCGGGACCCCGTCACGCTAAACGAATGCTGACAGGCCGGGAGCCCGTCACGTTACTCCGAGGCATGATAACCGATAACTGATAACCGACAACAAATATCCAATAAACAATGAAAAACCTCCTCATTTCCCTCCTCCTCGTCCCCTTCCTGTTCGCTTGTGGTCCGGTTGAGAAAAAGGGTGCTGATCTAACCGGAAAGGTTCTGATATCAATCAACCGGGTTATGTGAATTCAACCGCCTTTAAACAATATGTTTCATCAGTGGTTGGCAAAGCTGCCGGATTTCAAAGGTAAACTGGTTTATGTTGATGTTTGGGCAACCTGGTGCGGTCCGTGCAAATATGAGATTCCGTATCTTGATACACTTGAAACCGATTATCATGGCAAGAACATTGTATTCATCAGTTATTCAATAGATGAAGATCATGCTGCCTGGTTGAAATTTGTACCGGAACACAAGCTGCAGGGAGTTCAGATCATCGGTGAAAAGGCCTGGGAATCTGAATTATGCAAAAAATATAAAATAATGGGTGTGCCTACCTTTATGCTTTTTGATACCGAAGGCAAAATTGTTTCGGTAAAAATGACCAGGCCATCGGATAAAAAAACACGGGAGAAATTTGATAGCCTGCTGTAGATAACAGTTATCGGTTATCGGTTTTCTGTTGAACTTCGTTTAGCTGACGGGGTCCCGGCCTTCGCCGGGATGACAAGTGCAACAGCGAAAGTTCAATTTAAAGATTACTTGGATCTTACACCTCAGAATTCAGAACTCTAAATTCGAATCTCATAAATTGATCCTTCCTCCTTCATTTTTGAATTGAGCCTATTTCTTTATCATATCCTTGATCACCTGCACGCCTTCTTCCAGGTAAATATCCTTTGAGAGGTCATCGATCATGCGTTGCGTGATTTCGCTGCGGGCAGTATCGGCTTTGTTAAGGGCCAGGTCAGATTCGAGTGATTTAATCTTTAGGCTGGTGGGGGATTTCATTAGCTTTTCATACTTCCTGGCTTCCTGCGATTGTGCCTTCAGCTCTTTTAAATAGGTATCGAGGTTCAGGTTGAAATTGGTTCTTTCAGAATCCTTCTTTATCCTGCTGGCGTTCTGACGGATCATATTAAACTGGTCGTCGTTGCTGATGCGCTTATCGCATAAGCTTTTCAACTTCTCTTTCGGAAGGGTTTCTGTCCAGGGACTATATTTTGCCGGAGCAATTTCATCCCAGTTCAGTGCATATTTTTCTTCCTTTTCACCGATATCCATCAGCTGATAGGAATCCGGCAAAACGATATCCGGTGTAACACCTTTAAGCTGAGTGGTTTTTCCGTTAATACGATAGAATTTCTGTATAGTGAGTGAGAGTGCACCAAGCGGTTTGATATCATTGAATTTTTCGCTTACATATTCATCCAGGTCGGTCACCCGCTGAACTGTTCCTTTTCCCCAGGTGCTCGGGCTACCCACGATGATTCCCCGTCCATAATCCTGAATGGCAGCTGCAAAGATCTCGGACGCGGAAGCACTTGAGTAATTTGTCATAACAACCAGGGGTCCGCCATATTGCGTTTTAGGATCGGTATCATCAAGGATCATCGGACTTCCCTCTTTGGTTTTGATCTGGACTACGGGTCCTTTAGGGAAGAATAGTCCGGCCATTCTCACGGCTTCCGGAAGCGATCCCCCGCCGTTATTGCGCAGGTCGATGATCAGTCCGTCAATTCCTTCGGCATTTAGTTTTTCAATTTCCTTTGACACATCATCCGCACATTTCCTGCCATTGCGGTCCTGGAAATCCTGATAAAATTGCGGCAGGAAGATATAACCGGTGCGCACGGTTCCGGCGGCATCCTTTAAAATCAGCGAAGAGGCGTATGACTCTTCGATAATGACAACGGCCCGGGTAAGAACAACCTCATTCACTGATCCATCGCGTTTGCGGATAGTGAGCCGGACTTTAGTATCCTTTGGGCCTTTGATGAGAGCTACGGCATTTTCCTGCTTCATATCGAGAATATCAACGGAGGGCTCATCACCTTGTCCGACACGCATAATAAGGTCATTAACCTCAATCTTTTTACTTCTCCACGACGGACTTCCGGGGAACATGTCCACTACCACCAGGTAGCCGTCCTTTTGACGAAGCGTGGCCCCGATCCCTTCATATTTACCCGACATGGTCATGTCGAACCTTTCTTTATCACGGGGTGGCATATATACCGAATGCGGGTCATATGCTGAGATCACGGAATTAATATAGATCGACCACCGGTCGTCCTCGTCCATTTTGCGAACCCGGTCGTACCAATCGTTGTAATTATCGAGCAGGCCTTTGCGGGCTTCGGCTTCGAGCTGCTCCACGGTTTTGATCTTAACGGTATCTGCTTTTCCGGATGCTTCATCCTGAATCTGCAGATTGCCGGCAACACGGGTCATCACCTGGAATTTGAGAGCTTTACGCCAGGATTCGCGCAATTCGGCATTATCCTTCGGGAACCTGGTCTTTTCGGGATCCGTTTCAAAAGTTTCGTTCTTTTTAAGATCGAAAGGCGCGGTGAGGAATTCCGTATAGTAAGCTTTGGTTTCGAGAAGCCGTTTCTGAATCAGAGCCGACGATTTCTGAAAGAATTCCAGGGAACGGTCTTTCCATTCATCATCGAGCTTGAGCTTGTATGCTGAAAGCTGATCATAATCGGATTGGAGAAAGTACCGTTTATTCAGGTCGAGCCTGTCGAGATACAGGTTAAACACTCGTTCCGAAAAATTATCATCCTCTTTAAGTGGTTGATAATGACGGAAAGATAAAAACTGAGAGATGGCTTCATTGAGCACAAGCTCTTTTTTGTTGTCTGGAACAAAGAACGCCGAAGTAAGAACTACGACGGTTCCGGCCAGGAGCATCCAGGAGAATTTTCTTTTCATATAGAATTTAACGTGAAAAACGCCACAAAATTAACAGATCCATTCACCTTTTGTTGTTCAGGTGAATGGAATAAAACCAGCTCGTTCCAATTTTCCTGCCACTAATTTCACCAGGTATTTGTTTTCCAGGTTGATAGCATATTTTCTGGCATTTTCATCGAGCCCGATAATCATCTCTTTATCGCGGAGCCATTTCAACATTTTGGAGATTTCGGTAGGGTGTTTCTGGGGGAAGAAGAGCCTGACATCAGCTGCCTGGAAAACCTGTTTATCCATGGCTAAATCGATGATAAGGCGGTCCTGTTCACCGAAGACCCGGTCGAAGAGCGGATGTTTAAAAGCGGGCCGCAGGATATCTTCCCTGATTATATCATAATTCAGCAGGCGGTCCATTCGTGCCATATCATCCCGCAGGCCTTCCAAAGCAAATTCGATGTAAGCAAAAACGTCTTTTTCCTTTTCTGAATCTGCACGCCGGATAAGTTTCAAATATTTCTCCGGATCCCAGCAGAAGCTGAACGTTGGATTTACGATACGGTCGGCCACACCGCCAAAACCTTGCTTTCGCAGCATGGCATAGGTAACTAACCGCGATATCAGGCCATTGGCATCGCGAAAGGGATGAATCCAAAGAAAACGCTGATGTGCGTAAGCCGATTTAATGGCATCAAATTTTGAGGACTCCTTTTTATTGATGTAGCTGATCAGTTTATCCATAAAAGTTTCTACCAAATGGAAGGCCGGACTGGTGTTTCCGGGCACATCCGCACGGGCAGCGGTATGTCTGTATTTGCCTGCAAACCTGCTGCTTTCGTTCGTGATTCCTTCGCGGATCATCCGGTGCAGCTCGGTAAAGAATCCTTGAAAAAAGACTGTTTCGTCAATATTTTCATCCAAAAGGCGCATGGTTTCCGATACTTTATCGATCTCGACGGTCTTTCTTCCTTTGGATTCGGGATCATCTTCCTTAGCCTCCAGGTACTTGCTTAACCCTGTTTTGTTGCCATCAACCCGTGCCGAACCCATGGCATCAAGGTCCAGAAAAATGTTGCGCAACTGATTGTAAATAAACGGGTCGGTTGTAACAATTGTCTCTTTTTTCCGAAGGTATTCGATGTCCATTACCAGGTCGGTAATCCTGCTGTTAAATAATGGTTCGGGGGTTTGAAAAATAACTGGTTTCATTGCATGGGTTACCGCGTAAACCGGTATGGTTAATAGATTAATTTACAATAATATACACAGAAGTTTGCCAACTTTTACTAATCTGATGCTCAAATATATGATTATTAATGTTATCCGATGAGAGAAATTGTAATTTTTTTTCATATTTAACTGATTATATGGAAAACACGGAATTTCTAATCAGCAACCAGGCAGGAACCTTTCGGATCCGGCCAATATGCCCGGACGACAGCCGGGCTATACGGGACATTATTCTGGAAACTCTGATTGAGCATGGTGCCGTCGGGGGCGGTTTCGCCTCGGGCGATCAGGATACTCAGCAGATGTATGAGGCCTTTCAGAAAGAGGGAAGGAGATATTTCGTGATTGAATGGGAGGGCTCTGAGGCCCTCCCGTACGAGGCCCTCAATGTCATGGGAGGGGCGGGGATAGCACCTTTGCCCGGGGAACCGGGAACCTGTGAGCTTGTTAAGATGTATTTCCGGCCTGAAGCCAGGGGGCTTGGACTCGGCAAGCGGTTGCTGCAGCTTTGTCTGGAAGAGGCCGTAAAAATCGGCTACACACAGATTTATCTTGAAACAATAGAACCGATGCATGCAGCCCGCGGACTATACGAGCACCTGGGTTTCAAACAAATCCCGGATCCTATGGGAAACACCGGGCACTTTTCCTGCGATGTATTCTATCTCATGGAACTTGTTTAAACATAAAAATCTTATACATTTGCACTCCCGTCACACACCCACACCCACACCCAAACACACACCCAAACACACACCCACTTCCGGGGTGTAGCGCAGTCCGGTTAGCGCGCGTCGTTCGGGACGACGAGGCCGGAGGTTCGAATCCTCTCACCCCGACCAGATTGAAAAAGCCGCTGTAATTCTAAAAATTACAGCGGCTTTCTATTTCAACTGGAGAATCAGGGGAGGGGAGAAAGGACAGTTATGGCTGATATGATCGCTTTAAGCCATAATTCCTTCTATTAGTCAAAATATCAGTTTATTAATGTTTGATTTTATAGTATTCCTTTGCCAACTTCTAATTTTGCACGCAACAAACCAGACACAAATGAACAACGCTCCAAAGAAAATCACCAAGCCAACCTATTACCTAACCATGCAAGCTGCCGGAGCAGTACTGGTTTTAATCTGGCTGACCGGTATAATTTCGATTTACGCGGTCCTTAAATTTGTTCAGTATTTCATTCAAATGGATCTGACGCTGGAGAATTTTTTCTTTCCCTCTAATAATACACAGAATCAATTCCCTCTGCACAGGATGTCTCCGACAACCGGTGCGCGTGATTTTACCGCTGGTGGTATCAGCCATCCACGCCGGTCTTAGTTCTCCAAAGAATATTGTGGGAAAGACTGATTTTGACCTGTACAAACCTGAACTCGCTGAACAATATTTGAAGGAATAGGGTTGGGACTGTCGATAACCAAGAAGATGCTCGATGCCATCGGTGCCCGGATTTGGATTGCCGAAATAGATTTCGATCTAAGGTGGTCAAATCCAAATTTGTATTGTATCTTTCGACTGCGGAAAGGATGTTAATATGGAAAAGAAGCTTCTATCAATAGTCATTAATGACAAGCAATGGTATTATGGACCGGAAAACGGCTATTTGTACCTGGATCCGAGCGGCAGAACCGGAACGTTTAGCCTGACAGTTCTAAATGCGGACGAAAGACAACAGTTGAATCGGCAGCTTGAATCGTATCAATCCAATCCTTCGGCCCTTCCTGAGGACCTATAGCTGAGCGGAATAATCACACATCAAATATCTGTTAACAATGAGTGTTTGGATAACCAGCATCAGGAACTGTTCAGAACGATCAACTTATTGGTCGATGCTGACGGGATTGAGGTCCTGCCAAAGAAGCTGCTTGCCTTTCTTACAGAATGGTGGCTAAACAATGTAGAAGTTTGCGATCAGTTATACCGGCGTCATGCTGCAGGATTGCCGGTATAACATTACCTGATATTACGGAGTCAGTTAGGTAGGCGCAACTGCTTGGAGGGGTGGTATATGCTCGAGCGGTCGGGATTTGCGCTTTCGAAGTCGAGGGCGATGAAGTTCATACGAGAATTGTTAAATTAAAGGGAGAAGAATTGACAAATTGATTTCGCTAAACTTTAAAAAGGTATAAAGAGAATTGTGTCGTAGCGATTATTATGGGATTTCAAGTATTAGATTATCAATACTCTCATTCATGTAGCCACCCTCTATAAAAGTAATAGAGGGCGGCTGCATAAATTATAAGGTCTTTGAATGAAAAGTACCACTTAAAATAACAATATAAATGTTATCATTCCTTAAGAATTGAAACCTCATTTAAAGATTTCTTTAAATGAATTTCCTTCGTATCATCATTTTTATCTTTGTAAGAAAAACCAATTTCTGAATTATTATTCAGGGCTTTATTTGATAATAATTTAGGGAAATAAATGTCCTTCAGAACATACAAATGACATTCTGGATATTCACCAGCCTCACAAACCAGCAAGTAAATATTGTTAGTGATCTCTCCCGTACCTTGTCTTTGAGCAGATCCAATTGGATTGCAAGTAAAGAGAACCGTTGTAACAAGATTATCGTTAAGCCAAATAACCTCAAAGAATGAGATTTTCTCGATGAATTTCTTTAATTCATTATTGTCCTCTCGCTCAATTTTAAAATCTTGGCAAGAAAGATTGATGCTTGTTATTAAAACAATACCAAATAATAAACTCTTTTTATTCATAACAGCCAGTATTTGCAGATAGATGAAAATGATCGTCGTGATCTGCGACAAGTCTTTCATATGCACCATCCGCTACAGGCCTCAGCGCTCCAAACCATTTAACCACCTTTTCCCCGATTCCGGGAGCATCGATGTGAACAATATAGGCTCCGCTGGCGATCGGAATCCCATACTGGTTCTTGAGGTTCCAGTCGATACTCGTTAAACTGTTGTCTTTGGTAAAACGCCTGATCAGGTCACCACGCTTGGTGGCAATATTCGAGGTGTTGAACTCATACATCGGTTGCCACATCTTCCGGTTTCACAAACCGGCTGTCGGCAAACGGCCCGGTGCCGCCTCCTGAAGGATGGGCATTCCCCCGTAGCGCATGCGCTCGTTATCTTTCCAGTAGCCTCTTAAATAATTATAGTAATCTGATGGGATATCGGGGTCCCCCAACGGGCCTGCTCCGCCAAAATACAGGAATCGCCTCATGCCCCAGCGTTCATTGTCCACAATACCGTCTCCAAAGTTGAGGCCGTTAATATTACCGTTCAGGACACAATCGTTACAGATCAGATTCAACTGGCTGTCATAACTGGTACAGTCATCTTTGCCGTTAGGATCCTGATAGGGGCCTTCGAAAAAGTCGATTCCGAATAAATCCACCAAAGGGTTTGGTCGCCATACAGCCTGGGTCTCCTGAGCTCACGTGTAGTTCCGCATGGCAGAATTCCATCCAGATCATAAAATGGGTAATCCCCATCAGCCGGATTGTAAAACCCGTCATCGTTATTGTCCCGGAATGGGGCAAGATTGAAGGAATAACCGGCACAACAATAGTAAGGGTTACGAACCAGCAAAAGGCTTTGGCAATCTTCAGCCCCATGTCGGGAGTGTTTTTTTGGTTTGAGTCGGCCAAATGTAGATAAAATTAAGTAGCCACGAATCCCTGGTTTTCTTAGCCAGGGAAAAAGTTCCTTTTTACACATTAATAAAGCGAAATCATGCGTTTATCAAAATATTGGCTGAAACAGATACTAAATCGGCATTTTTAACGTAACTTACATAAGGAAAAGATTACTATCAGATTTCACAACTGATAACATTAACAATTTGAACTTTAACTCAGTTTTAACCGATAAAAAATAACTCAAAAAAATTAACATTATGATTTCAAAAAAATTGAAAATTATCGGGATACTTATCAGGAGGCTTTTTATGCCGCCCATTGAAAAATTGATCCTGAAAAACATCCTGAAAAAAGGCAAAACCTATCCGGGTGATGTCGTGAAGGACCTCGGCATCTCGCAGGCACCAGGTCTGAAGAAGATACTCGAACTGAAAAGAAAGGGTTATCTCGTCCGAGATGATGACTCGAGTCTGATACGGATCAATCCCGCTATGCGTATGGTAGTCAAGATTATGACAGGCTAATCCGGGCACAAGTGTTTGGGGCAAAAAGTTGTCGGCTGAAATGATTTCGGTGGGCAACTTTTTTTTTGTGCCCGATTTGAAAAAATTGGCTGCTTTTCAATAGTTGGAAATCCCTAAATTCGCAATATGTTACGCCCAAATTATTAAGTTAATGAAATCAACAATTTTTACACGGTTTTTGGTCCTTTGTCTGGTGTCTACCGGATTATCCCACATGGCAGTTATGGCTGATGAAGTGACAAAAAATCAGGCCTTAACGATCGCCGACCAGGTGGTAAGGCAATATTTTCCTGCCGAACGTCAGCTGTCTTCAGCCAGTATCCGCTCCAGTTTTAAAACGAATGATCCTTTCTATGTATGCAACGTAGGCGAAACCGGTTTTGTGCTGGTTTCAAAAAGCGATAATTGCCCGCCGGTTCTTGGTTTTTCATGGGAAAGCAACTTCCCCGCACGTGCGGCGGAGGTGCCGGTCTTAATGAATACGGTTCTTGACAACATACGAAATCTATGTGATGATTATGCCAGCCGCGATACGGTGAACCCGGCTGTTATGGAAAGCTGGAAGGCATTTTCTTCGATCTCACCATTGCTTGCAACATCCTGGAATTGCGATAGTACCTTTTTCGACCTCTTTCCAAAGGACTTCAAAAACGGAGGCTCAGTGCCGATCGCCATGGGTCAGGTATTTCGTTTTTTTGCAGAGCCTTTTTCTGGCTCTGAGGAGCTATGCTATATGTTGAATGGGTATGGCGAATTGTGTACCCAATTTAATCAGGCCCGGCTGCGGTTCGACCGGATGTCCAATACCCTTGGAAACCCGGCCGTGGATTCATTGATCTATTATATGGCAGTAACCTGTATGTTGCAACCGGAAGGTGCATCACTTGAAGCTTACAAACAAACCCTTCCGTTACATTTTGGATACAGCCCGGAGATGCGTGCCGTGGAAAGCTGGAACTACAATATTGGTGATGTAATTCACCATCAGCTCACTCTAAGGCGTCCGGTTCCGGCCGAATGGCTTGGGCAGGCTTTCGTTATCGATGGCTATTTCCCGGATAACCTCTACCATTTCAACATGGGCTGGGGCGGTCAATACAATGGATTTTACCTGTTGGATTATTCCGTAGTGAAGGTGGACACTGATCATTCGTTACTCACCTGTTATACTGATTATCATCCGAAATCACTTCTTCCCGTATCAACAAATCTCACTGCTGCACCCGAAGGCGACAGTATCCGGGTTAGCTGGAACACCAATTTGAACGATTCGCTTCGTTCACTGCTCGTGCGGTTTGTCGTTTTACGCGATGGATTGATTCCAATCGCCGAAACTACCCAATCGACCGTTGTTGTATCTCCCGCAATGATGGGCGGCAGCTCAAGCCTTCGTGTGGTCGCTGATTTCGGAATTAACGGTGCATCTGAAATGAGCGCGCCTTTCCTGTATATTTCCGATCAACGGGTTGCCGATATTCCCAGCCTCGCCTTGCGTGTTATGATTAATACCAAACTGGGTGCCAGTGACCTGCTCCGTCAACCATTTGTTGGTGAACTGGAACTGATCAAAGATCTCGAAATTAATTTTACCGATCAGCGCGGCCTGGAGAAATTGCCTCAGCTGAAAAACCTAAGGATCGACGGTACCAATATCCGGACTCTGCGGGATGGCGATTACCTTCAAAAACTCCTGCATCTCCGCTTTTATAAATGTATTGATTTCGATTTCACGATTTTTGGCCATACCCGCTCTCTGATTCAGTTGTATGGATATGATTATCTGCCATTTGATCTTTACGAATTCCGCCATAATACCGATTTGGGGATGCTTGTGTTTACCACAACCGGGGCCAATCCCAATATACTGATGGACCTGTACGGAGCTGATAAATATTTTCTGAAGCTGGCCGATTTTTTTGTGCGTCATTTAAGTGCCGGACCCGGTGCGAACTATGAAAATTGCTTCGTCAGCTATGAATCCTATCTCGATTTTTATCCCAAAATCAAATCAAATCTAAACTTGCTGATACGAACGAAACCAACTTCATTTGCTCCATGTTATCCGACTCCTGCCCGAAATGCCAATCTTCCTGCTGTATCCCGTATCAGCTGGCAGTCCAATTTTAAGGATGAACCCGGTGTGTACTATAATGTATTTGTTGGCAACAACAGAAGCTCCCTCGAACTGGTTTCGGTTTTCCAAATGGAAAAGTTTTATGATGGCACATTTGAACCGAATATGGATTATGTCTGGCGGATAGAGGCCTACCATGCTGATTCCACCTATTATTCAGGAATTTATCATTTCTCTACCTGGCAGGATCTGCCAATACCATTTATCGAGAGATTTGATGATTATTATTCCTCTTGCCCGGTAGCAGATGAATCTCCTTTCTGGATCAATTTTGACAACACGCTTACCGGTAAAGCAGTTACCAACAGAAACATCAAATTTGACGGCTTTTACTCGCTCGAGCTGAAACCCAAAAGCGATGCCGGGGTGCTGATCAAATTACCTGTGGATCCGGTCTATTATATTGAGTTCCGGTTTTTGAATCAGGGCGGGCAGGTTACAACCGAACTGTTGCAAAAAAGCGGCTCATCAGATGAAAATATTGTGAATTCAAAAATCGATTTCCAAGGCAAGGAGATCGGATTATTTACCTATGGAGGATCAACCTTCCCGTTCAATTTTGTTCCTGATCAATGGAACCGTGTAAATATCTCCCTGAACATGAATACCGGGGTGGCTTCATTTAGTCTGAATGAAGTAGTCCTTAAAGAATGGCAATGGCATGTTCAGATCGGAGGCACCGCCAATACCAATCCTTTTAAAGGGATTCGATTTGTGAACAATGTGGGATCTGCAGGCGGATCCGGTTTCATCGATAATCTGATCATTGATGTGCAGAATCCGCTTTCGACCGATCCGGTTCTGAATCCGGAGATCGGGATGATTTACCTGCCGGGAAGCCGTGAGGTAATGTTTACCGGAGTTCAGCCCGATGCTATCAGGGATATTACTTTATACGATATCCAGGGTCGGAAACTGGTTGCCCTTCAAAATCCTGACAACCTGATATTCCCTATCGGATCAGCCATCCGTAACGGAATTTACCTGGTTGTGGTCAACCGTAAAGACGGCCGGCCGTTCTCACGCAAAATCGCTGTACTGGATTAGTGGATTAGGAATTTGATATTGAAAAGTCTCTACAGGCATATCTTTCAACATGATCGGGCATGGTATTGCCTGATTTTCATGCTGATGATCCTGTTGGTGACGAGCATGTCAGCAAATACCATGGCTCAGAAACAAGGCTGTTTCTGGTATTTCGGAAAGAACGCCGGACTCGATTTTACAGGGTATGATCCTATGCCTTTACCCAATAGCCAAATGGATGCACCGGAAGGAGTGGCTTCGATCTCGGATTCCACCGGACAGCTTCTCTTTTATACCGATGGGGTGAACATCTGGAACTATAATCATGAAAAGGTTAATTCAAACGGCCTGAGCGGGGATCCTTCTTCTACTCAATCGGCAACCATCGTACCCGATCCGGATACTCCTGATCAATACTTTGTTTTTACCACAAAACCTTTCGTCACAGGTAGCCAGACTAATTTCGGAGGTAACTATTATATTATTAAGATTAAATCAGACGAAGCCGGTTCAATCATTTATGACTATGCTGCCGCAACGGGTAAGGGTGGTTTGATGGTCAATTCCACCGAAAAATTTGTGGCTGTTCCCTTTACCTATTCAGGCGGCAAACCAGGCTATTGGTTCCTGATGCATGAGTTTAATAGCAACAGGTTTGTGAAAATAAAACTCGATAGTATTTTGCATAAACCAGAATATCAGCCAATTGGCAGCATTCATAAGAATGGTGACATAAGCGATAGCACCAACAGGGGTGCAGCAGGACAAATGAAGGTAAATGATCTTGGAACGCGTTTAGCCCTGGCTGTTCAGGGTGGAAAGTTCTTTGAGATTTTCAGGTTTAAAAATGATAGTACCGGATTGATTTCGAGTCCGATGCAGATACCGGCCGGCGATTCGAAAGATAAGTCCACTCCCAAATATGGAGCCTATGGAGTTGAGTTTTCTCCAACCGGAATTTATGGAGGATCTAATCCTTCAAGAGGAAATTACCTATATGGTTCAACCCAGGATGGAGGCCAGATTTATAAATGGGATCTTTCATTTTATGAACAAAATGATTCGTACCAACTTGTCCAGAAAGGTCAGATCAGAAGTGATCCTGAATTACAATACGGAGCCCTTCAATTGGCACCAAACGGTAAAATATATGTAGCCTTTAACGGACAGGATTATCTCGGAGTCATAAATTCCCCTAATTCCACGATGCCCATCGATTCTATTTTTCAACCATACGGAGTCCGCCTGGTCAATAATATTACCGGTGAGGGCGGGACCAGTGAATTTGGATTGCCGGCCGCCTTGCCGATTCAGAAAAAAGCGGAACCCTTTTATTTTGAGAATCTTTGTCTCGGAGATGAAACATTGTTTTATATCACGGATCAATCCAATATTACCATGTCAGCATTGGTAATTACGAATATTGCGAGTGGAAAAACCGTTAACCTGACACCAACCAATAACGAGTTTAAATACAAATTCCCAATAGCTGGTAATTACAGGGTTATTTTGACCGTAATAAAGTCTACAGGTCGTTCAACTTACACCAGATACCTGACCATTAATCCTTTACCTACTGTTCAATTGGTTGAAAACTCTGTTAAGGATACGGTGCCACTTTGCCGGGGGGTTTTTTTAAATCTGGATGCCGGTCTCGGGGCATTTTATGAATGGGAAACAGATACTATCAACGATCGCAAACGCACCATTACTACGGATGATAATTGGTATAACCGCTACCGGGTAAAGGTAACGGACTATCATGGTTGCATTGGGTGGGACACTGTTGTGACGAAAAGAGAGATCCCTCCAACAGCTACACATACTTCAGTCAAGGCTTTCTGTGGACGAAAGGACGGTAGCGCCACTGTTACCCCAAACGGGAAAATTGAGAATTATTTATATGAGTGGGAAAGGGATTCTATTGAAAAGACTAATATACTTGATAGCATCAATGGAGGTGATTACATCGTACATATAATAAATAAATTAACTCTTTGCGAGGTTGTTGATACCATCCATGTGGATGAATTGGGAGGATCGAGCGTGAAAATCGTTTCTTCAGGAGATTCTATTGTTTGTCCGGGGGAACGGATTACTTTGACTGTGACCGGCGCTGCTGAAGTTGAATGGATTGGCCACCCTGAACTTAACGGAACCAGCGTGAATGTTTCTCTGGATTCAACAACCACTTATACAATAAACGCAATAAGCAGAGATGGGAATCGTGAATGCCCGACGATCGTTACTGATACCATCCTTGTTTTTCCGAAAAATCTGCCTGATCTAGGGAATGATCGCACACCCTGCGGGGGTAATCCTGTTACCATAGACGGGGGTGAAAATTTTATCGAGTGGAACTGGAGCGATGGCCAAATTGGGAGGTTTGCCAGAATAATAAAAGATATAGATGCCCTGGTTCTCAGAGCAACAGATAAAAATGGCTGTGTTTTCACCGATGCGGTCGGTATACATTTTCTACCAGGTCCGGTAGTTAACCTGGGGAAAGACACGGCTGTATGCTCGAAGGAGCCGATAGCCCTCACCGGTGGTTTTGGTGATAGTTATCTCTGGAGCACCGGTGAAACTACGGATTCAATTTGGGTTAATAAGACCGGCGATTATTGGCTGACTATTACCAAAGATGGTTGCAGCTTGTCGGATACGATTCATGTTCAACTTAATGATCCCGATCTGTTCAGTATTGATAATGTAACACGCAATGATATATCCTGTTATGGTTACGGTAATGGTTCGATTCAGATTTTTGCCAGCGGAGATGGACGGGATTTTTACTATTCGATTGATAATGGGGTTACTTACCTGGATAATAAAGGACTCTTCGAGAATGTTGAGCCGGGAAACAGCTATATTGTCATGGTGTGGGAAGATTCAGCTTCAACTTGTACTCAAATTTGGCCTTTCGTGATTACCATCAGCCAACCCGACACGCTTGTGGCAAAGTTTTGCTCCCTGCCGCCCTCATGCAAGGATTGCACCGACGGGATGATCACTGTGGCATTAATCACCGGTGGAACCCCTCCATATGAAATCAGTCTGAATGGCTCAATACAGGACTCAACTGCGATAGAAGGACTTGGTATAGGTAGCTATACCCTTACTATCACGGATTCCCTCAAATGCGAAATAACTGATACGGTTGTGCTGACTGAAGGAACCCGACCGGAAATTATTTCTTCTGTGAATCAGCCGGTATGTTCGGGAACGCCAGTAATATTGAAGGTTGATAACTCAACACAGGTAGAATGGATCAACCCTCCAGGTAACTATAACCTTGAAATTCTTGTTCAACCTTTGGTGACCACCACCTATCGCGTAAAATCGATTAAAAAGGATGCCTATAATTTTGTTTGTGAAACCATCCTTGAATATACCGTTGAAGTAATTCCTTTTATAAAGCCCGAAATCGGCGATGATATCAATGCCTGTGAGGGTGATACCATTGAACTTAACGGGGGAGATTATGTCAGCTGGGAATGGAGCAACGGAATGAATGAACGGTATATTAAACTCGTTAAGTCTGCCAATCCCCTGATCCTCACGGTTAGGGATTTCAACGCATGTTTGCTGAAGGATACCATATCTGTGCGTTTTTTTCCCCATCCGTTGGTTGAGCTGGGTAAAGACCTGGCGGTTTGTTCATCCGAGCCGTTGATACTCACTGGTGGTACCGGAGATAATTACCTCTGGAGCACCGGTGCCCTGACACCCGACATCTCCGTTACTCAAAGCGGTAAGTATTACTTGGTAATCACCACAAGCGGTTGCAGCTCATCAGATTCCGTATACGTCAGAATTCTGGATCCCGATTTATTAAGAATCGATTCAGTAAAAGCAATTGATAATACCTGCTTTGGATCAGAGGCGGGCTCACTGGAGATTTTTGTTCATGGTTCCGGAACATCTTATCAGTATTCCATCGACGATGGTGTGACCTATCAGGCTATGAACCGGTTTGATAACCTTTCTGCCGGCGATTTTTATAAAATCCGGATCTCAGAGGATTCCATCTGCTATAAAGACTATGGAGCACCTGTCGCGATCGGGCAACCGGATTCCATCCATGTATCATATCGTTTGAAATCACCGGGATGTGAAACCTGCAATGACGGGGAATTAATTCTGGAAATATCCGGAGGTACGGCACCTTACCAGATTACACTTTCAGGAGCTCCGATAGGATTGATCACCGAAACGCTGAGCATCGGATCTTATGCAATTGTCGTTACCGATGCCAATCTCTGTTCGAAAACCGTTGAGTTTACATTGGAAATGCTGAATGTGGTTCCCAATGTGATCACCACCAATGGCGACGGGGTAAACGATCTTTGGAAGATACCCATGCTCAAATATTATCCCGAAGCGATAGTTAAGGTTTTTACCGCTGCCGGTAAGCTGGTCTTTGAATCGTCACCGGGCTATCCTATACCCTGGGATGGCAGGGATTATGGCAACCAGCTGCCCATGGGTACCTATTATTACCTGATAAACCTGGGCACTGGTGAACAACAGATTACCGGATACTTAACAATACTCAGATGACAAATAATAAAAATATAGAAGTAAGAATTTATAGATTGAGTCTACTCTGATTAATTAAAATTTTCAAAATGATATTTCGCGCACACACAGTTGATCCGGGGCCGATTTCGAAAAAATTCCGAAAGTTCGGTTGAGAGCGGATTTTTCGATGGAAAAATCCGACGGAAAGACCGTTTGGATCGCCTGAAGTGCCAGATTTTGCGTTCTTTGATAGGTTGATTCGATTAAGTT
>JBBAAF010000088.1:0-15569 GCA_041658425.1 Bacteroidales bacterium
GTCACGGCAGTCCTGTACATTTCCTCCATCCAGTCGGTATGACCAAAGACCAGGTAAGGAGTATCCGGGAATGGAGCATTGCCATGAAAAACATACTTAAAATCGTTGTTTTTAATTTTGTCAAAGGTGAGGTTGTTATCCTTGACGTATTTGAAAACATCAGGATACCCGAAGAACGGGGTTTCATTCTGACTTGCCCATGCATTCTGCTGCAATTCCAGCATCTGGAGCATGTTAGTGGTTCGCCGGTAAATGTTGGGTGCAGCAAATGAAGAACTTACTGAAGCTGACAAATTGGAGCCTTTCCCGCGTTTGGTGGTGATAACCATTACCCCGCCGGATGCCCTTGAACCGTAAATGGCAGCTTCAGCATCTTTCAAAATGGAGATGCTTTCAACATCATTGTAATTGATGGTATTCAGCGCTGAGGAATTTTCCTGCGGAACACCGTCAATGACAATTAAAATATCCGGATTTGACCTGGAAGTTATCCCTCCGATTCTTATGCCGACATCACTGGCTCCAATCCGACCGGGGTTGTTTCTTGTGACTGTTAAACCAGGAGCCAGACCGGGTAACAACTGAGTCAATTTTGCAACAGGCCGATTTTCTAGCTGTCTAGATGATATAGTAGATACTGAGCCTGTTAGGTTGGATTTTTGTTTAGTTTGATAACCAACGACAACGATCTCGCCCAGGCCAATCGCGGACTCAGTCATGGTGACGTTGATTACAGTTAAAGCCCCGATAATGATTTCCTGAGGTTCCATCCCGATATAGGAGAATGTCAGGCTCTTAGCTCCCGGAGGAACGGGAATGCTGTATTTACCAGCAAAATCGGTCGTCGTTCCCTGAGTTGTTCCGGTAACAACAACGTTCACACTAGGAACAGGTTGCTGATCTTTGTCAACAACAGTTCCAGTTACTGTTCTCTGAGCATAAATACCAGCAGTACTTGCGATTGAGAAAAATAGCAATAGAAATACTTTTAGTAATGTTTTCATAGATTAATTAGTTTTGTTTAATTGATGAAACGAAATAATTAATTTCATGCATTCTAAGGTTTCTGAAAGCAGATTCAATTAGGAATGTTTCATAGGCTATTAGTTAAGTTTATTTTTAAAGTTATGTTCTAAATTTCTTTCAATTGTTTGAGCGGTAATTTCGCCCGAGTGAACCGAGAGGGCTGCTACCAAATTGACCGTACCATTTCTTTTATAGGTATTTGTTAGTCTTCTTGGATTGCCTGGCCTTAATGGCAATTCCGGTTGAGAACGGTCAAGTGCTTGAATCTGGGTTTTCTCATCCACGCAAAGCACCAGTGCATTCTCAGGTGGATGTAAGTATAACCCAACGATTTCAACCATTTTCGGGAAAAACAGTGGATTCGGACTTTTACCGCACCAATACTCAGTTTTATGAGGTCGTAACTCGTGGCTTTGAAGAATTTCAGATACCGTGCTTTGACTGATTCCCATTTTTTTGGCTATCTCCGTCTGTGGAATCCGTTGGCGGCCATCATCCGGCTTACTGCAGGCCAGGTGGACCACCATGTTTTTTGTTTCCGGGGTTACAGTGGATGGTTTACCAGTTCTGGTTTGATCCTTTAAACCATCTAGACCGTGTTCTGCAAATCGCTGACGCCATTTGGAAATCGACATCTCGCTGACCTCAAAATGTTCCTGAGTTTGCTCATAGGTGTATCCTTCCAGCCAATCCAGAATTATGTTCGCCCGAAGCTTCATACGGCTTTCAACTTTTTGCCCTTTTGCCCAAGTAATCAATTGTTCTCGTATTTCTTTCCCCACTGCTGGAGGTACTGATGTTCGTGCCATACCTTTTTTTGATACAGGTACGAAACATTTTTAATATTACTAAATTCTTTTAACGATATTAACACTAGCTTCCCGGATAGCCTGGATTTTGTACCAGATTAGGATTGTTTAATAAAGTGAAATTCGGTATCGGAAACAGCAGATCATCCGGACCAATGGTAACTGCCCCATTTTTTTCTTTCACAAAAAACGCGTTCATAACTTCGATGGCCACTCCAAACCTTAAAAGATCATGCCAGCGATGATTCTCATAGGCTAATTCAATACGTCTTTCATGCAATAACTTTTGAGCAAAAGTTCCAGGTGTTGAGCTGCTTATATTAGCAAGACCCACTCGGTTTCTGACCTGATTAATTAGATTATACGATTCAGAGGATTCTCCAATGCTCTCAGAAAGCAATAATAATACTTCAGAATACCTCATGAGCGGAATATTATTATTCGCATCACTAACGGGATTAGCAGCGGGATCTTTATATTTTACACAATAATAAAGACCAACGTTATCTTTTGCCATCGTCAAATCCCTTCTCGGATCACCGGCCTCAAAAGCATCAAACAGATCCTGTGTTCCCTTATTATAACTCAATCCAGGTTTAACATCCACCTGCATCGAAGTAAACATATAAATGAAGGGGCAGGCATCAGTAGTGGATTTAAACTGAAGTTCAAATACAACCTCTTTATTATTACCATTATTGGCATCAAACACATCGGCATATTGAGGTAATAACTCATAACCATAGGCAAGGACCTTTCTCAGAGCAGCTTCAGCTTCACTTTTTTTACCTAAAGTCAAATATACCTTCCCAAGGTATCCGTTAGCAGCCCCCTTTGTGGCGCGGCCAACATATTTACCATCGGTAAAGGAGACCGGAAGATTTGCTTCGGCAAATTGAAGGTCAGCAACAATCTGATCATAAACCTCTGAAACAGTGTTACGTGAGACATTTACTGCGTCACGAGCCAGGGATTTTGGAGTTTCAAGAACAAGAGGGACGCCACCATAATTCCTGACCAGTTCAAAATAGGTAATGGCACGCAGAAATTTTAATTCACCTAAATACTGGTTCATCAATTCATCTGACATGGTAATTCCGGCTGCTTTTTCGATAGCAACATTACAGGTATAAATGGCTTTGTAGCATTTGTCCCATGACCACATGTACCACTCTTTACCGGTGTCTTTAGTAAAATTATCGACTTCATCAGTCAGATTCGAATAACCCGTATTATCCGACCGCTGTTCATCCAGTAGATGCTGGCTGCAAAAGTCAGCCGAAAAAATGTATTTTTGATACTTATAAGCAGCAATAACTGCATTATCAAGGTCTGCGGGTGTCTTATAGAAATCCTCAGTGTTTGCCTGTGAAACAGGTGCAAGGCTTAAGAATTTCTCACAACTACTAAGTATCCCAAGAAGAATAACAGTAGTTAATATAGTCTGAAATATTCTTTTCATGATTAGCGTTATTAAAAGGTAACATTTAATCCAAGGGAAATTGTTCTGGGCAGAGGATATCCGCCTCCTAAAGTAAATCCGCCCAATGTAGCGCTCTGTGCATTATTCTTAACCTGTGGATTATATCCGTTAAAAGTATCCCATGTTGCCGGATTCTCAATTGATATGTAAGCTCTTAATCCAGACAAAACAGAAGTGTTTTTCAGTGGAATAGTATAACCCAATGTTATATTGGCAATTCTAATAAAGTCCGTTTTTTGAACCAAACGATCATCAGGCAATCCACCTAATCCAAAAGTAAGTCGCGGGGTCATTCCATCTCCTGGCTGAGAGTCGGAGATATATCGGTTGTCAAGCCATGATCTCCAGATATTGTTTCCTCCGCCACCCCACATGCCTTGTCCTAAAAGGTCAGTGGACCTTCCTCCGGTTTGCCCGTGGATAAATACAGTCAGGTCGAGGTTTTTAAAAGTAAACATATTGGTTAATCCAAAACTCATTTTCGAGTTTGAATTGCCAATGTTAATACCATCCGGACCGTTAAAGTTACTGATAACACCATCTTTGTTTACATCCTCATACTTCACATCCCCAGCCTGTTCTCCAGGGAAAATTGCTACACCGGCATCGATATCCGCCTGTGATAATATCCCGATCACATGTAATCCATTGGATGCTCCGATCTCATAACCAACGGCAGTTATTCTGGTTCCGTAAAAATCATAAATCGGATCTCCGTTGGGCCCGAGTTTCAGGACTTTATTATCATTATAGGAAATATTAAAGTTGGTACTCCAACCGAATGCCCCGGTAGTATTCTTGGTAAACAGCGAAAACTCATACCCGCGGTTCTGTACTTCTCCGATATTTTGCAATGAAGTTGAAAAACCAGTTGTGGTTGGCAAATTTACCCGTAATAAAAGGTCTGATGTATGGTTATTATAAAAATCGAATATAAAGGTTATTCTGTCATTAAATAATCCAAGATCAAGTCCAATATCGAATTGTTTCGATGATTCCCAGGAAAGCCCGGGATTACTCAGGGTTGAGGGATATATCCCGGAATAATTGGTCCCGGAGCCGAGACCAAAGGTTTGGTTGGTTATCCCAACCAGTCCGATAGCCGAGTAATTCCCGATATCATTGTTACCAGTCTTACCGTAACTTGCCCTGATTTTAAGATCGCTGATCGCCTTAACATTCTCCATGAATGATTCCTGTGAAACTCTCCATGCGGCCGCAACCGAAGGAAAGGTACCATAGCGGACGTTGGCTCCAAACCTGGAACTTCCATCTCTTCTGATTGTAGCGGTTAAAAGGTATTTATCAGAAAATGAATAATTTGCCCTTACCAGATAAGATAGCATCGACCACTCGGTCACATTGCTGTTACCGCTTGTGATAGTTGCAGCGTTCAGAGTATGAACCAGGTTATTTGGGTATTTATTTGAATACAAATAATTACTGGTTGCATGGTCCTTTTGTGCCGTAAAACCTGCCGTAACATCAATTTTATGTAAATCAAAAGTTTTGGCATAGGTAAGGAATGTCTCTGATAACCAATTCAACCCATTACCATATGAAGATGAGCCATCAGCATAGGTTGGAGGGGGAGCGAAAGGCCGCCAGCAGGTAGAAGGCAAAAAATACTGGGTGTCATTGTTATTGATTACCGTCCCAATGGAGGTTTTCAGATTAAGCCCTTCCAAAATGGAAAGATCTAGGTAGCTATTCAGCATATTTGTAAAGCTGGTGCTTTTGTTTTCATATTCATTGGCCAGCTGTACCGGATTGCCGCCCAGTGCCATTAAACCGGGTTTACCATATGTAGCACCATAAGTGCCGTCAGCATTGTAAACAGGAATAATAGGCGGCATGAATATAGCCGTTCCAATTACTGAAGAGAAAACATCACCGCGACCAGTGACCGTATTCCTTAGTTTTGAGAACGATGGACTTATGTTAATACCTGCTTTAAGCCTGTTTTTAATTAAGTCGGACTCCAATCGCAGCCGGGCTGTCAATCTTGAATAATTACTTCCGATGATCACTCCATTATCGCCTGAATACCCCATGGAATAGAAGTAGCGTGTTCTTTCATTTCCCCCCCGGACACTTACTGAGTAATTTTGAAGAGAGGCAGGTTCCATAATAGCATCTTGCCAATTAGTATCAATACTTTTATCCCGGTTTTTTACGGCATCAGGAACCTGGTATACCAATGGCCTGTTTGCCATAGGAACTGAAGGATCATTACCGGCGCGCACCCACTGTTCATCTCTGAGAATACCCATATAATCTGCATACTCCTGGGCATTTAACAGATCATAATAATCTCTTTTGGCCACCTTGGCAAAACCATAGGAGGTTTCAAACGAGATCACGGGAGCCTGGTTGGCACCCGACTTTGTTGTAATAATGACAACACCATTGGCACCCCTTGACCCGTAAATGGCCGTTGAAGAAGCATCTTTTAAAACGGTAATGGACTCAATATCTGAAGGAAGAATCTGGTTAGCTTCTCTTTGACCAACAGGGAATCCATCAATTACATATAAGGGTTCATTTCCTGCAGAAATAGATCCCGTTCCACGAATCCGAATGGAAGTTACTGAGCCTGGTGTAGCATCATTAACTTCTACTTTTACTCCGGCCATTTGCCCCATAAGAGCTTGGTTCACAGTGGTTACTTTTCTATCTTTAATCGCAAGTTTTGAAATTGAAGCCACTGATCCGGTAAGATCAGTTTTTTTGACAGTGCCATAACCGATGACCAGAACCTCTTCCAGGCCAATAGATGACACAACCATTGTTACATCAATCAGAGTCAGATCCCCAATAATAGCTTCCTTGGTTTCCATTCCCACAAACGAGAATGTGAGGCTCCTGGTTCCCGCTGGGACATTGATGCTATATTTACCGGCCATATTGGTGCTGGTGCCCTGATTTGTTCCGGTAATAAATACATTGACTCCGGGCAACGGGTCTCCATTTCTGTCAGTAACGGTTCCGGTGATGATCCGCAGCTGAGGATCGGACTGTTCGGTCATATATTCCGGGGCCAGGATTATCTTGCGATCAATGATTGTATACATAACATCCGTGCCGCCAAATAACTGCTCCAATACCACACCAATTAATTGGTTTTTGGCATCGATGCTGACTTTCCGGTTAGTATCCAGCAACTTCTCATTATACAAAAAGAAAAATTCACTTTCATCCTCAATTTTGTCAAGGACCCTCACAAGTTCGGTATCCGAAAAATTGATGGAAAGTCTTGTTTTCTGGGAATAGGTGTTATTGGCGTGTGCTTGCACTATTCCAAGAATCAGGAGAATAATGGAAAAACGCATGATCATTAGGGTTTTTTTCAGGGAACGATAAACCAGTTCCCCAAATGGTTTGAAATTTTTCATAGATTTACAAAGTTTTTAAGTTAAAAAATACCGAAAGGATGTTTTTTAAGGAAATCGTTCCCGCGATTTCCTTTTTTTATCCATCAACCTAAGGTCCAGGTATTGTTTTCATAGCTGGGGTTTTAAAAAGTTAGTATTATCGTTTTTTGAGATAAATAGTTACTTTTTCTTTTTCGTAGGTGCCATCCGGCAGGAGTTTGCGCGGCGTGATTTTATATCTGATTGGAGAAGTCAGGGATAATAACCGGAACACCTCTTCAAGTTTATCGTCTTCAAAAGTTCCCCGGAAAGAATATTTCTCAAGCTCTTTGTCGGCCAGTACAACCTTCACGTTGTACCATCGTTCTATTCGCCTGGTCACTTCGGCCATCGGATCGTTGTTGAATACCATCCGGCCTTTGGTCCATGCACTGTACTTTGAGGGATCGGTAACCGACTTGCTGATATTCCCTCTCCTGAAAACCAATCTTTCCGATGGGAGCAGTGTCACCTTTTCATTACCTGAATTATCGAGGAACTCCACTTTGCCTTGCTGAAGTACTACCTCGACATAATTTTCTGCCGGGTAAGCCATAACGTTGAAGCTGGTGCCCAGTGCCTTCACCGTTGAATTACCGGTATTGATTTCAAAGGGGTGATCTTCATCCCGGTTCACTTCAAACCAGCCTTCACCCTCAAGGCTTACCTGCCGGTTGTTGTTAAATGGCAGGGAATAGCTGAGATGTGAACCGCTGTTGAGCATACCGGTAGTTCCATCGGGCAGATTGAAGGAGACCCGTGCGCCCAGAGGGGCGTAAATCGTAGAACTGACCAGCTGGTCGGTTGTTGTCTTACCATGATAGCTCAGGTAACTGTAAATCAGGCCTCCTGCAACCAGCAAAGGTAACAGCAAAATGGCGGCAACCTTCATGTAAACCCTGGTGAAACGCCGCAATATGGTCTGCTTTTTCTGATGCTCATTTTTCCTGATAATATGGTGAACACGGTCGAGCAGGTGGCGGAGATCAACTTCGCATGGTGAGGGATCACTGAGAAAAGAATCCCAGTCTTTTTCAAGCAGGTGCCGAAGAGTATAGTTATCCTCTCCGTTTAAAAATAGAGATTCCACCCAGGCTTTTTCGTTGTCGTCGGCCTGCCCGTTAATATAACGCTCTAACTTTTCCAATTCGTTTTGTTTCAACATCGTCATTCTAAGTAAATATTGCGTGAAAAGATATTTTCCTCGTAGTTTATAATATCCACAAGTAAGGTGAATCTCATATGAAAAGAGTGTTTTTTTACCGGAGGATTGGAATAGACATTTCAGGCAGGGTTATTTTAGGCAGAAAAATAATTTTTTGTTCAAAGGAAAAACAGCGAAAAAAACAGCATTTCCGCAAGTAAAAAGCATGTTTTTCCCGTCCTACACTTCATAAGTTCTTGATTTATAGCATTATATTACGGTTGGTATCATCGCAATCGATGATTATTACAGGTAGTTCAGATCGAATTGAAATCTTTAATCCAACAAAATATCCGGCAAGTGTAAAGATGTATATTGACGATAAGATTGAGGAGCCTCTTTCGCAAACATTTCTTCTGAAAGCTAAGGTTGTCGATCTGCAACCGGGGGAAACAAAAAGGATGAAGATTAATAAAGCATAAAAAAAGCCCCACCAGTACAGCGGGGCTTTTTAACCAAATACTAAACCTACTAAAACCTAAACTACACAGTTTTAATTCTTACCGGGGAAAGTTACTTTCCCATCAGTAAATATTATACCCGCAAGTCAAGTGAATCTCATATCGAAAGTGCATTTTTTTCTATGTTTGTTAACTTCCCCTTGCAGATGATTTTTTAGCTCAAAGGAAAAACAGCGAAAAAAACAGCAGTACTGGTAAGCTTTCATTCTTCAACCGGCTTCGGATAAATTTCAGGGCTTCTGATATATAATTATCAACGGTTCCGGGCGAAAGGCCAACTTCTTTAGCAATTTCTTTGGATGATTTACCTTCCTGCCGGCTTTTCAGGAAGATGGTCTTTTGTCTTTCAGGGAGTTTGTCAACGATTTGCTGCACCCGTTCCAGAACAGACTGGTAGTCGATACCGTCTTCTATTTCAGTGGATGACTGAGAATTTTCATACAGGGTGTCATCGATGAATTTTTGCTGGTAATTCCCTTTCCGGAAAAGTTTGCAAATATCGTTGTACGCTATGGTAAAAAGATATGATTTGAACGATGATTCTTTTTTTAGGTTCTTATAGTTTTCCCACAACTTCAGAAAAACACACTGAACGAGTTCCTCGGCTTCCGCCGTCGATTTGCGGTATTTTAAACCGAAGGCGTAGAGTTTCCCTGAATATTTGTCATATATCAGGTCGAATGCTTCCACGTCGCCTTTTTGCAGCCTTTCAACCAATTCATTATCGCCAGGAAACACTTTCACAAATATTCTTTTTTACTTAGATTAAAGTAAAGATATACTTTATTTGATTTTTCAAGAATTTAATACTTTACCCGGATTTTCACCGCCCCCGGAACTTCCCTTTCCGATGCCACCATTACGTACCCGCCATCGCTTCCGGAAGTAATCGCACCCGGGTAACACGGGAAGTAGTTGGTTTCCATTTCCTGCAATACCCAGTCAGGCACGGTGTAAGGCAGCATCTTTTTCCAGGCAAGAAAAGTCTCCTTCATGGCCCGGCCTAAGTCATTTACATCCTTCCTGAGAATGCTTTCCCAGCATCGGTCGCCCGATTCGCCCAACTCTTTGACGATTGCCTGATCCAGGTGCTTCTCCAACAGCGGATTATTTCCTTCGGGCCGCGACCTGAGGGGGACGAGATGGATGACACCGAAAAGCCAGTCGCAGATATCCGGATCGATTGAGGATTCAATCTTTTGGGGCCAGTAGCTTCCGTTATAATACAGGCGATTTACGCCGGGTTTCAATAATCCGATATGATCCTGGGAACCTGAAATATACGTGTTCTGGAAGTTCTCGGCACCAAACAACAGCTGCGCATTTCGGAGCGGATCACCCTGCGGCAACTGATTGCCCCATAACTCAATGGCAACACTTCTTGAACTGGTAGCCATTCCCGACCGGTCGTTGAAATCGATGGTGGGCCAGATCTGGGCAACCACAACGGATCCCGGATGGACTTCCGATACCCAGGGCTGATCCATCCAGCCCCCGGCAATGCAAATGCGATATGGAAACCGCAGATCTTTCTTCGAGGGTTTCATCAATTGAACCTTGGGGGATTTTTAGATTCTTTGGCCCCGATCATCTGTTCCCTGATCCATGCATAGGTTTTTTGCAATCCTTCCATCAACGGAATTGAGGGCTCCCAATTCAGATAGTGCCGGATCAGCGTATTTTCACTGTTGCGGCCCCGAACGCCTTTAGGAGCGCTCAGGTCATACGACCGGTTCAGTTTAAACCCTGCAATGGCTTCGGCCATGTCGGCGAGCTGATTAACCGAAACCATCTCACTGCTACCCAGGTTGATAGGCTCTTCAATATTGCTGTACATGATCGCCAGGATTCCTTTAATGCAATCATCGATGTACATGAAACTCCGGGTTTGATGCCCGTCGCCCCAGATTACGATATCTTTAACCCCGTTCAATTCTCGGTCGATCACTTTCCGGCAGAGCGCTGCAGGAGCCTTTTCCCGGCCACCGTCGTAAGTTCCGTACGGGCCATAAACATTATGAAACCGTGCTATGCGGACTACAATCCCATAGTCTTCCATGAAATGCCGGCACATGCGCTCACTGAACAGTTTTTCCCAGCCATAACCATCTTCCGCCATTGCCGGATAAGCGTCGGATTCCCGAAGACCCGGATTGTCGGTATCTGTTTGTTTTGCAGCATTATATACACATGCTGACGATGCATAAAAGAATCGGTCGATACCCTTATCTCTCGCTGCCATCAGTAAATGAGTATTAATCAGCACACTCAGCATACAATCGGCCTTATGTGTTTCGATGAAACCCATCCCGCCCATATCGGCAGCCAGGTTAAATACTTCATGAAATCCGTTCACCGCCTGATAACAGTTTTCCTTGATGGTCAGGTCGAGAATCAGATTATCCGCATCTTCAGTAACCTGATACCATTGATTAAGCGGCTTTTTATCCACGGCACGAACATGATAACCTTTTGCTTTTAAAGCCTTTACAAGGTGCCCGCCAATAAAGCCACCGGCACCGGCAACAACTACTCTTTTCATTTCCGTCTATTTTTTTTGTTTAACTAAACTATTCCATTGAAAATTCTCATCAATCAGGCGGTTAGCCGCAACATGGCCCATTTTTCGGGGATCCTGACTGATCACGGATAACGGAGGGTTGAACATTTCGGCTGTTTCAGTAAAGCCAAATCCTGCGATTCCGATATCCTCGGGTACGCGTATACCCAGCTCCCTGAGGGCTTTATAGGCACCCAGTGCCACCCGGTCGTTTGCGGCCAGAACGATTTCCGGCAGATTTTTACCTTCGTAAAGTTTCAGGAACGAACGATATCCATCCTGAAGCTCATATCCGCCTTCAATGATCCACTCATCCCGAATGGTAATGCCATTTTTTATCAGTGCAGATTTATATCCTTCGAGCCTTTCCTTTCCGATATTGGTGGTTGAATAACCTGCAAAATGGGCTATCCGTGAATAGCCGGCAGCAACCAGGCGGTCAATAGCCAACCGGACGCCCTTGTCATCATCAAACACTACGCTGCTGAAGCCCATTCCCGGGAGCGACCGGTCGAAGAACACGAGCGGAATTTCCATTTTCCTCACAGTTTCGAAGATCCCGGGATCGGAAGTACGCTGGGATAGGCAGACCAGCAACCCGTCCACTCTCTTGCCGATCAGGTTTTGGATATTTCTTTTTTCGAT
This sequence comes from Bacteroidales bacterium, assembly GCA_041658425.1. Taxonomy (GTDB): domain Bacteria; phylum Bacteroidota; class Bacteroidia; order Bacteroidales; family UBA12481; genus UBA12481. The sequence continues at coordinate 11,602 of JBBAAF010000088.1, forward strand.
TTCCTCATTTTCCTTTGATACAGCCAGTAAAATCTGATAACCGCGATCGGTGGCCGCATCGATGATACTATCCACCACATGGCTGAAGAAACTGTTTTCCAGGTCACATTCAGTTTCCGGGCAATATCTTCCTGTGTAGTATGTCTCATTTTGCCATTACTTACGCGGTAACTTTCGCGTATAAAATTAAAATATTATCTGATATCCAAACATTATTTCCAGCCTGGTGCCATGATGCGGTTAAAAAGCTCCTGGTACCTGATCCCCGGTTTCTCCATCGACACCGGCATCGAAGGCTTCCTGATCAAGCGGGTACTCTTTAACGAAAGAACCGTACTACCTGAGACGGCGTACGGTTCTCTGAGTATTACCCAGCACATACTGAATTTCAGTAACTTACAGAGGTTTCCAGGGTTCTGTATCCACTTTTAGCCGCGATTTAATTGGTTCGCTCCGCGAACTAAATAATAATTAGCGCGTAGCGCATATTTAGTGAGGCGCAGCCGAACCAATTACCGGCCGTTAAGCTGAACACTGTACGTACCCTTAGCCTTTTCGGCGGTAACATTTACCGTCCATTTACCGAGGTATTCAGATTCTTTCTGGTCTTCAAATTTAATGTTCTGTTTCCAGTTTACGTTGGCCAGCGACGAAAGGGTGTACTCGTTATATACTTCACCATCAGGCCTCTTGATTGTGATTTTAACCTTGCCTGAATCGATGGCACCATTAACTAAAACTGACATCCCATTGGCACCTTCCTTAACCTCATAATTGAAATCGGCTGTACTCGACTCATCCGTAAGGGTTTTATTGATGGAAAGGTTATCCTGGTTGGAGAAAAAAGCGATGTGCGGAAGAGATTTTTCTATATCCAGCTTAATATCAGGTATATCGATAACCTTTGGCTCCGTCCATGTAAATGCTCCTTTAGGTGCTTTGTAAATATAGACACCACCCTTAAATTTCTTCATCTTTGGAAGATCTTTTAGATGCTTGAGCTCTATAAACTCATCGGAATCCTTTAGATCACCGAGTTCTTCCAGCTTGCTATCCTGCATCTCCCTGAGCTGCTCTTCTATGGCCTGACGCTGCTCTTCCAAAGCCTGCCGCTGTTCTTCAATTGCCTCGCGCTGCTGCTCCATGGCTTCACGAACCTGTTCACGCCATTCATCAGCCTGAGCCGTAGCCTCCTCACGGATCCTGGCAATTTCTTCATCGTTTACGGCTGCAGTCTCCGCCTGAGCGGCCGTAAAATCAATACCCTGAAGTTCCTGCAGTTTTCTTGAATGACGCTCTATCTTTCGCAATTCGCGATTGATTTTCTTCTCTTTAGAGCTTTGTGCCATCACAGTTACCGGACCTGCCAGGAAAGTCACCAGTAACAGGGACACAATAATTCTTGCTTTCATTTTTATCAGTTTTAGTTACAAAAACAAAAATACTGTTGATCTACAGGTCTTAGCGTTAATACCGCGTTAACGCAAGGTTAATAAGCTCGCTGGCGCTCGTTAAATGGCTCCCTTCGGGCTAATTAAAGTCTGCCCGGAAGCCAGTCTGCTCAGGGTTCATATCTCCCAGCCCATCGATGAACTGAACCTTCCCAGCGACATTATGATCACCAGGTACGCGCCATCGATAACCTTTTCGCATACCTGCTAGGCTGATGACGTCATTTCTATTTCAGCCAATCTTCCATCACCTTCTTCTGTAATGCCGTGGAATTTTCCATCGGAGTGATCTTGAAACTCCTTTTGTTAATCGATTTATCCAGATGTGTTATCGCCGGTTCCTGAGGGGTCAGATCGATATTCAGACCGGCATAGCCCAAATATTTCGCGTAATCGACCGGATTTGTGGTATATACATAATCGAAGAATTCGGCCAGCAAACATCCGGCTGCCTTTTCACAGGCCTCACGGAACTCCTGATCAGTAAAACCACGATTTTTCGATTTGTAATATACCTGATACAGAGTACGCATCACATCATCAAGCGAATTCACATTTTGCGATTCATAACGGATTTTCAGATCAAGCAGCATGGTTAGTGTAGTGCCCTTATCGTAATAGTTGATCGTAACGCTCTGGGAGTTCTCATTGCGGTTGAAGAAAAGCATCCAGGTATCGCGACTCGCTAACGCCACCGACTGAAACTCGTGACCCACAATGTTTTCATGTTTACCGATGGTTTTGGCGGCATTTTCCAGAAAACCATCGCGTGTGAGAAACCCTGCCCGGTTGAGGATGATCTCCTCATAATATACAGTGCCCCCTTCCGAAAACCAGAGCATGTTGGTGATGCACTCACGGTCATAATCGAATGGTCCGAGAACGATGGGCCTGATTGATTTCACATTGTACAGATGGAAAAATTCATGAGCAAAAAACCCGAGAAGATCTCTGTCCTTATCACTGCCCTGATAATTGGATACATCAGCAAAAACGTCCATAGAATTCAGATGCTCGAGCCCGCCCCGGCCTTTCTCCATGATGATAAAAGTATAGTGTTTGTAAGGAATCTCACCGATAATCGAGGTACCGGCCTCCACAATCCGTTTCAGATCGGCAGTCAGCTTTTCGCGGTCGCAGGTTCCCGGTTTCTCGATGGCAATGGCGTGCGGAATCCCTTTGAATTCAAAGGCCAGCACCTCCTGATTTCCCACCAGGATCGGGCAATCATACAACCGGTCGAAATCGGGTGCGGTAAAGGTATTGGCAACACCTTTCACCGGATCCAGACCGGTGGAAACCTGCTTCCATTCGCTGTACGGATTTACAGTAACGGTTACCGGTTGGTTTAACTTACCATCGACATGCATGAACACCCCGGTCGGCGATATAAATCCCCGGTTCTCAGCCAGATACGGCTCAGCAACTGAGGTCCGGTTCGCAAACACATAATAACTGACCATCAAAGTCTTAACCCCTGCGGTAGTAATGTGCCAGGTGTTTTTAGCCGTCTTTCCGAAAACCAGCAGCTTACCCGATGCATCGGTAGCATTGAATTCCACCACGTTCTTTGCCAGATCGAGGATCATGTAATACCCTGGCGTCCATACCGGCATTTTCAGATCAACCGACTCCGCTGTAATTCCCGTGTACCGCAGCTCCACATGATAATAGTGACTGGCCGGCTGTTCCATCGAAACCGTAAAGGCCATCTTGCTCTCCGGCACCTGTGCATGGCTGGTCCCGATTACCAGTAGAAGAATAACGATCAGGACTGGTAAACAATAGAATGATTTTTTCATTTATAAGAGGATTGGATTTACTATGATAAAGGTAGGAGTTTTGAAGGTAGAAATTCGAAATCCAGTTTTGAATTTTGAGATACAAGATTCAGTGCCAACCCGCACCCACACACACACAAACCCTCTTTTATGAGATATATCTGTAGGGGCGACCCTTGCGGTCGCTCTTTAAAATTCTCCCGAAGCCATTGCTATTCTGGAAGGCCAGGATTTCGTGACGCTACTCCGGTTTCCATTTTTAAGATACCCTTTTGCGGTATGATGGACGACCATAAGGGTCCCAATGCACGCAAAAAATGCCCTTGCAAATTAATGAAGGCGACCGCAAGGGTCGCCCCTACAAAAATATCTCCCCGAGGTGAGTTTGTGTGTGAGTGTGGGTGTGGGGTGTATAACGGACCCTGAATCTGTAATTTCAAAATTCAAAACTGAGTCTACTCTGATTAATTAAAATTTTCAAAATGATATTTCGCACACACACAGTTGATCCGGGGCCGATTTCGAAAAAATTCCGAAAGTTCGGTTGAGAGCGGATTTTTCGATGGAAAAATCCGACGGAAAGACCGTTTGGATCGCCTGAAGTGCCAAATTTTGCGTTCTTTGATAGGTTGATTCGATTAAGTTCTTGATTCTTACTAAGTTAACCCACATGCACCGACACTGCGCCCAAGCCCGTTGTTTAAACAGGCCCCGGTAGCGTGTCTTGTTGTTTCGC
>JBBAAF010000089.1:0-15535 GCA_041658425.1 Bacteroidales bacterium
CATTCAGATCATTGCAGTGAAAATTAACGGAAAACCCTGGACCGTATTTGATGCGGCCGAACGATCTGTTACACTCCCTGGGGGCAAGGATTTAAAAATAGAAGTGACGCTTAGCGTGAATTCAGTTGTTCCTAAAACTTTGTAAAACCAATGTGTTATTGTCTTACCGTAAAAAAAGAAGACATTAATAGCTGATGAAATGATCCCATACATCGATACGGAAAAAATCATCCTATCGGAATACGGTTTATAACCAGGCTTTTAAATCCTTTTACAACTACCGACGTCCGCCGTCTGCTGTCTATTTAGTGGCCGTGAAAAAAACAACAAACAACTAAAAACTGCTTAATTACTTGGCAAATATAATCCTATGAATATATGTACTTTTATCAAAAATGCTTTGCTCATGGGAGGGATATCAAAGTTTGAAGAAAGAGAACTTCTATTGCAAGTAGCAGAAGGCACTGAAAAAGCCTTCAGGAAGATATTTGACCAGTATTATGATCAGATTTACGGGGTGGTATACGGATTTACCAAATCACCGGCGCTTGCTGCAGATATAACCCAGGAGATTTTTATCAAACTTTGGCTTAAAAGGTCTTCTCTGCCTGGTATTCAGAGATTCAACGATTTTTTGTTTATGGTCGCCCGTAACCAGACTCTTAATGCCTTGAGGAACAAGGTGCGGGATGAAAGGTATTCCGATTACCTCCGTCGCTTCTCAAGGGTCACGGAGGAATCACCTGAACAGCAGATGTTTTTCAGAGAATCTGAAGAATTGATTAACAAGGCTGTGGAAAAATTACCTCTCCGGCAGCAAATGATCTACCGCATGAGCCGCGAAGAGGAATTGAGTCAGGACGATATAGCTAAAAAGTTGCAAATCTCTAAAAATACGGTGAAAAGCCATATGAACAAGGCACTTCAGTTTATCCGTCATTTCTACTTGCTTCATTCGGATATCGTATTACTCATTTTATGTCTGCGACTTTTATAGGAGCAGATACAAGGCAAATGACCTGTTTTCCTGCAGCGTTCTGTCGATAGTATTCACTTTCAGCCATCGGTCGGTAGCCATAAAAAAACAATTTCTAACACAGACTAATACCTAAGGTCCTGGTTTGTGTCTTTATTAAAATATTAGACCGGAAAATATCAAATCAGAGAATTGGGATCTATTAAAAATATTTTGAAGTAACTAATCCATATGCACAGTAAGAAATTTAAAAGACTCTTATACAAACATTTGAATAATTCATTGTCTGATAAAGAGATGTCCGAACTCCTTGAGAATTTGTCCAATGACAGGTTTCAAAAATCGTTTAGTGAGGTGTTCGATGAGGTTTTGCATGACAATACTTTTTCGGGTTTAACCAATCCAGACAGTAAAGCTTACTATTTCAGACAACTGATGAATGCCATCAAGGAGAAAGAAAGTCTTACGTCCAGTGATGATACATCTACCGAAACTACGGGTAGAAGGAGAATATCTTTCCCTTCATGGTTAGCCGTTGCTGCTTCGTTGGCCATACTTATCGTGTGCGGCAGCCTTTGGATAATTCATGCTACAGGTCCCGGAAGGAAGATTGAAGGTGTCGTTGCTCAATCTGTAGTAAACGATATTGAACCGGGTGGCAATAAGGCTGTTCTAACCCTGGGTGATGGGTCTATTATTGTGCTTGACAGTGCGCGGAACGGCTTGCTGGCTACGCAGTCAAGCACAAACGTGGTAAAGCTGGAAGATGGGAGGCTGGCTTACAGCTCATCATCCAATAAACCAGCTGAAGTAGTTTATAACACCATAACCACCCCTCGCGGAGGGGAATACCAGATCATGCTCCCGGACAGCAGTAAAGTGTGGCTGAACTCCCAGTCATCGATTCGCTTTCCGGTGTCGTTTACAGGAGGGGAAAGGCATGTCGAGATCACCGGAGAAGCCTATTTTGAGGTTGTAAAGTATAATAAAATGTCTTTCACTGTCTCGGTGAACGAAATGACCATTAAGGTGCTGGGCACCCGCTTTAACATCAGGGCTTATCGTGATGAGAATGTTACTGAAACAACCTTGGTTGAAGGTAGCGTTCAAGTCGCAAGAGGTGAAGCCCGGGCCATCCTCAACCCAGGCCAGCAGGCTAGTCTTGATTCCACAGGGCAGATCTCCGTTGTTAATAATGTTGATATTAATCAGGTACTGGCATGGAAAAACGGATTGTTCCTTTTTAACAGCGCTGATATTGTGACGATTATGAATCAGATCAGCAGATGGTATAATGTGGATATTGATTATGAGGGGGACTTACCTAATGAGTTATTCTCAGGCATAGTCAGCCGGAATAGCAATATATCCAAAGTATTGATAATCCTGGAGCAGGCAGGGATCAAGTTTACTTTTGAAGATGATAAGATTAAGGTATTTTATTAACTGGAAAGTTTTAGTTAGTCAGAAAAATAGCCGGATAGTGTTGGTACCACTATCCGGCCGGGAGTTCGGGCTAAACCATTAAGATACAACTCGTAATGTAACTGTTATTATGTTTAACACAAACCTTTGCAAATTTATGAAAAAGTTCGACGATTTCCTGCGTTTATTGGACGTGTGGAAAATTAAAAAACTGCTGTTAATCATGAAATTTACAGCTTTAATCCTATTGGCTGCCACCTTGCAGGTAAGCGCAAGTGTATATAGCCAGACTGTGACAATTTCGGTCAATGATGCTTCAATCAAAGAGGTGTTCAGGCTAATCAACTCTCAGACGGGGTATCTTTTCTTTTACAGGGATGCCCTGATCAGGAAAGCCGGGGCCGTAAGCATCGAAGTGGAAAATGCTCCGGTTGAAGAGGTACTTAACCTCTGTTTGAAAGAACTTGCGGTTGATTATACAATTGTAGAAAATACGATTGTGTTGAAACCCAGGAAAGCAAAACCTGTTATAACGGCGCAGGAACCGGAACCATTACCGATCAAGGTTGAAGGGAAGGTGACGGATGCGTCGACCAATGAACCGCTATCCGGGGTTAACGTTGCAGTGAAGGGATCTGGAACAGGTACATCAACTGATGGGAGCGGAAATTATTCGATTTCCGTTAATCAAGGTAGTACACTGGTGTTCTCATTCGTGGGCTATGAAAGCCAGGAATTCGCAGTCGGGAACTCAACCACAATCAATGTTGCGCTTAAGGCTGAAGCCACCCAGTTGAAAGAGGTTGTAGTAACAGCTCTGGGCCGGTCGAAGGAGTCTAAGAAAATTGGCTTCTCTACAGACCAGATTAAAGGTTCCGAAATTGCGGCGACACGACAGATCAATCCCGTTAATTCACTGATGGGGAGAGTAGCCGGGGTACAGATCGACCAGGGTGCAGCCGGACCTTTTGGCAGCACCAGGATTTTGATCAGAGGTAACTCAACATTGAGTAGAAACAACCAGCCGATTTTCGTGGTTGATGGTGTGATCGTTGAAAACGATGTCGTTACAGGAGGTCGCGATTTTGGAAACGATCTGGAAAACCTTAACAGCGAAGACTTTGAAAGTGTTTCAATACTTAAAGGATCTGCTGCTGCAGCTTTGTACGGTTCACGGGCTATCAACGGGGTCATTCTGATCACTACAAAAAAAGGTATTAAAACCGACGGAATCGGGGTTGATTTTTCGCAATCCTTTATGATGTATGATCCGTATAAAGGGCCTGAATTCCAGAATGAGTTCGGTGGAGGTACCGTTGGAGCGTTCTTTACCGACACCCGCGACAATAATTACCTGCCGACACAACGTTGGACCACAAAAGTATTCCCGACCGATCCCTTGACAGGCGAACCTTATATTGACCGCCAAATAGGACGTGAAGGAGAAAACTGGGGTCCAAAATTTGCTAATCAGAAAGTTCGTAATTATGATGGTACCTGGACAGAGTACAAAGCTGTGCCTAACAACTTCCTCGATGCTTTTCAGAAAGGGATGTTAAACACTACTAATTTTGCGTTCCAGGGGGCAACCGATAAAACGACATTCAGATTTTCCTATTCAAGAGAGGACCAGAAGGGGATAGTTAGAATGAGCGGTTTGATGAAGAACGGTTTCAATTTAAGGGCAACACATGAATTGACAAAGTGGCTCAGTGCTGATGTAAGCGCTGATTATTCCACAACAGATATTTCTAATCCCCAGAACTTGACAGGTAACGATCCATTTGCAGGTGATAACTTTGGTGTAGCATATACTTGGGTGATACCCCGAAATTATGATACAAAATATTGGAGTCAGCCGTCAAAATATATCAGCGAATTTGGTGGAACACCCAAAGCGAATAATCCGCTCGAGACCAATAAGATTTTTGTTCCTGAATTTTGGTTTAATTTGTATGAAAATAAAAGTACCCAGGAAAATAGAAGTCTCAGAGGGCGAGTTTCATTAAATGCCAAACTGACAAAATGGGCAAATTTAATTGTAGAAGCAAATTTAAACAATATCTATAGTAAATATGAGAATAAAGAACTTGGGGAAGATGTTAACTTTGCCGGAGGATCTTATACCTTAAGCGAATCAAGGAAAGAGAACAGTTTTGCCAAATGGATGCTTACATTCAATAACATTAAACTTTCCGATGCTTTTAAATTCAATGGTTTCGTCGGAGGGGAAACCCAAAGTACAACCCGGTCATACACTTCGGGAAGTACTTCAGGTGGGCTTTTAATGCCTGGAAACTTTTTTATTACTAATTCAATAAATCCTCCAACGGTTAGCGGTGGGATAAGTTATAATAAAAAAATTAATTCTTTATATGGAAGCGCCGATCTGGAATATAAAAATCAAATGTACCTGACTGCCACCTGGCGTGGTGACTGGTCCTCAGCGTTAACATATAAAAACGGAAGTGGAAATAACTTTTACAATTACCCTTCAGTAAGCCTTGCTTGGATCTTTTCCGAAACATTCAAACTCCCGAAAGCAATATCCTTTGCGAAATTACGTGTAAACATTGCAGCTCTTGGTAAAGACACCGATCCGTTTGTAATAAATCCGGGATATTTATTTGAAGGGAAAGCTGTCGGTGAAACAGGTGATCCTTCACAAGCCACTTTCAGTTCAAGCAGTACTCTGGCGTTAAATATCAAACCTGAACGAAAGATTGCCGAAGAAATTGGATTGGAAATGCGTTTTCTGAAAAACCGTCTTGGTTTTGATCTCACCTTATATCAGGATAATACCTACAATCAGATTCTTGATATTTCAACGCCTATTGAATCAGGGGTATCTGGGATTAAGATCAATGCAGGTGATATCCAGAATAGGGGTATTGAATTTGCCGTGGACGGGACACCTGTAAAAAGAGATAAATTTCAATGGTTTTCCAGATTGGTCTTATCCAAAAATAAGAATATGATTATTTCGCTCGCTGAAGGGCGGTCAGAGTATTACCTTGGGGGTGAAGCCGGTGCAACCAGCTCCTGGGCAATTGTTGGGAAATCATACGGTGTTATAAGGTCAATGTACGCTGCTCAAAGGTATGAGAATGAAGCAGATGCAAATGACCCCAAGAACGGACTACCAATACTTAACTGGAGGAACGATGCCCGTGCCGCTTTCCCAAAAAGAAGTAACGTATGGAAAGAGATAGGGGATATCAATGCCAAGTTCAGGATGGGTTGGTCAAATGATTTCACTTATAAAAACTGGTCGCTAAATGTGTTGCTGGATGCCAAAATCGGAGGCGATATGGTGTTGGAAACTTACAGGGCCGGCACACATGCAGGTATGCTGCCCAATACCTTATTTGGCAGGGATGCTGAACACGGAGGGATTACCTGGACCAGTAAATATGATGGGATCACATATGATGACGGATTGATTGTAGATGGGGTTTTTGCAGAAGGACAGGAAGTTACATTGCCTGACGGTTCGCAGGCTAAAGTTGGCGGAATGACTTTTAAAGAGGCCTATGATCAAGGATTCGTTGAACCAACCCATGCACCGCAGTTCTATTATCGTTATGGTTCTTATTCCACCGGGGTGGCTGATTTTTATGTGTTTGAAAGCACCTGGGTCTCCCTTCGCCAATTGGCATTGTCTTATACTTTTCCAAAGAAGATCAGTTCCAAAATGAAGGTGAGCACGATTGTGGTCAGCCTTATCGGAAGGGACCTGTTTTACCTTTACAACTCATTGCCATTTGATTACAACCCGGCTTCTTATAATTCCAACCAGACTTCCGCAGTAGGTGAAGCGGGTTTCTTGCCTATGATCCGGTCAATTGGCGGTTCGATAAAGATAAGTTTTTAACATTTTTTAAATTAGTTACAAATGAAAAAGAATATTTTATATTTCATATTGGCAACCTTGACCAGCTTGTTTGCAAACTCCTGTACAAAGGATTTTGAAAACATCAACGTGGATCCAAGTATTGTCAGCAATGTCGATGTAAAGTTCCTTTTTACTTCATCGCAGGAGAAACTGCAAGGCTACCGGTCCACAGAATGGCCTTGGGAAGACATGGAACAAACGCTGCGACTCAGTCAGTTGCTGACAGCCGAAACTTACGAATTATCAAATAATGTAAACACTCGTTATGGTACTTTTTATTCAGGTATCCTCCCAAATTTATTTGAAATTCGAAGGCTGATTAACAATAAAGCTGACAAAGAGAGGTTCCAGAAAATTTATGCAACCACCTATATCGTTCAGATATATCAGGGTCTGAAAGTTACCGACATGAACGGTTCTATTCCTTATACAGAAGCAAATCAAGGAAGGGACATTGGGAATTACAGTCCTAAATATGACAGCCAGAAAACCTTATATGATACCTGGTTAAAAGAATTGAGCGATGCCATTAAAACCTTACAATCGAATTTGACCGATCAGGAAGCATTCGGTAATAATGATATCTTTTATAAAGGAGATTGGACGAAGTGGATCAAGCTGGCCAATTCATTGAAATTAAGGATTGCTGCAAGGTATCAGAACCCTGACCCGGTCATTGCGGCTCAAATTTTCAAAGAGGTAATGACCGATGCAGTAGGGCCTTTCGTTTCAACTGACGACCAGATGACTTATAATAATACCAACTATTTACCGTTTTCGGGTACGGGTTACATGATTGACTATCGAAGCCGACGTTATGCAGTGGAAATGGTTGTCGATTTTATGAAATCCACGGGGGACCCTCGTCTTGGGATCTATTTCGACAAAAACGGTTTAGTAGGAAGTTTCCAAGATACTTTAGCGAAATACAGTAAGACATTACCGGCATGGTGCGACCTTAGTGATCCGAAGATCATGTACCAGGGTGGACCAGCGGATTTTCAAGCGAATCCTGCTAGAAGCACCTATTTTTCCAATCCTTTTGATGCTGGTGGAGGAAACAGATATTTACTAATTTCAACAATCAACCGCAGGTTCTTTTCACCTACGGTAGAAGGTGGAAGCGGTAAATTTGTTGATGTGCTGGTTTCGTATGCCGAGGTTTGTTTTCATGTAGCAGAATTTATCCAGAAAGGCTATGGTGCAGGATTTGACACCAAAGGAACGGCTGCTGATTGGTATAATAAAGGTGTGCGTGCATCAGCGAAAACGATGAATGATATTGCCGTTGTTGCCGGATCAACATCCGTAGACAATATCGACCCGTTGATTGATACCTACCTTACCAATCCAAAGGTAATACTGAACGGAAATGACAATCTGGAAAAGATTTACATTCAGCAACTTTTAAACTTTTATCGTCAAGGGAACGAGGCCTTTACACTTGTTCGCCGTACAGGATACCCAAAGTTTACCTCCAAGTTGCTAGCCCGTGAGGCCCTTAGCGAAATAGTACCAAGAAGGTTTTGGCTGCTTGATCCGGGTGAAGTCAATAATGTGAATTGGAATGCTGCCATGCAGGAACAGGGATTCACACCTAACGATAGGAGTTTGCTTAAACTGAATTCGGAACGAATCTGGTTTGATAAGAACTCTCCAAACTTTGGGGAAGGGAATTGACGTATCTTCTAAACAGATTTATAATTAGGGAGGTACTTAAATTCAGTATTCCAGGATATTAATTAGTGTTTGTCATTAATACTGATAAAAGGTTATCGTTAAGATACTATATCTTGACAGAATCATAAATGTAAAAGGGGTCGGCATAGACGGCCCCTTTTATTGAATATTTGGAAGATTTGTTACACAGGTATAGAAATGGATTAACACAGCTTGATCGGCATTCCTTTCTCTCAGGTGGCCTTTGTCGAAAACGTGTGTTCAAGGCTGGTTTAAACAAAGCAATCGAAAGCTGTCGTGTTGTTTGAGAAAGAAAAAGCACTCAAAGAAAATAAACATATATTTGTTAATCTGTGATTTAAAAACAGGGAGTATATTAAAATGAAACGGCGGAGATTGGTTTATTCAACGGCTTTTCTACTTCAGACCAAAACCATGATTAACGGAAATAAGTTTGACATCTATAAGCTAAAAGGGAAATTAGCCGAAATTAGAGATTGGATGAGAATTCATCATATACCGCCACGGTTATTGTTTTTCATCTTAGGTGCTATTTCAACCATCTGGTTTCTGATCAGGGTAATTCCCAAACCCAGCCGGGCAGGTTATCCCTGCATGAAAGTTGCAGCCCCTTTTATGTCGGGTTTGATAGTTTACCTTCTTGCAGTTGGGGGGATTACTGTTGCTTCCGGAAAAGCAAAGCGAAAACTATTTAATGTAAGATACCTGTCAACAGGTTTACTGGTTTTTGGAGTGATAGTAACAATGGCAATAACTCCTTCTCTAAATACCACCACATCGTACCAGGATAAAGCCATAAAGTCAGGTCCCGACGACGGGCCGAACCAGCCAATGGGAAATGGAATGGGAATAAATCCGGGACGGGTTATATGGGCGTGGGACCCTAAGGCAACAAATGCAGATTGTATAAACACTTTCGACCTTTTCAAACCTGAAAATACTAATCAGAGTGTGGTAAACAGAATGGTTGTTGATGCAGTGAAAAAACTGAGCGGCAAAACCAATCTATCTGAGTCGTGGGATGCTCTTTTTCATTATTTCAATTATAAAAAAAGCAAAACAAACAAAGGGTATACCCCCGGTGAGAAAATTTTTATAAAAATAAATCAGGGGACAGCAAACTGGATATTGCAACAGGATGATAAGAACAACGGATACTATTATCCATTAAGTCTGACAGCGGGAGAAGAGGCGAAAAAGGGCAATTCAGGCACGTGTGAAACAAACCCTGACATAGTTCTTGAGATACTAAGGGAACTGGTTAATGTGGTGGGAATTGATCAGAAAAACATTTCAATTGGTGATCCGATAAGTCATATTTTCGGACACAATTATGAAGCATGGGTTACTGAATTTCCTGATGTGGTGTATGTCGATAAATCATCAACAAGTCATGGCAGATCACTCATCACTCCCACCTCAAACGATCTTATATTTTATTCAGATAAAACTCAAAATGACAGACTGTATGATATTATTGAAAATGCCGATTACATGATCAATGTGGCTAATTTCAAACCTCATGGTCGTGCCGGGATTTCCCTGACTGCGAAAAATCATTTCGGTTCTCATGCCAGATCATCAGCTTCACATCTGCATTATTCTCTAGTATCGCCGGTAACATTGGGCAACCCTACCAATGCCGGATACCATAAGTATCGCGTAATGGTGGATCTTATGGGTAGTCGTTACCTCGGACAAAACACCCTGCTCTATATTGTTGACGGTTTATATGGAGGTGGGGCTAATGAAACAAAAGGACCTGTCAAATATTACATGGCTCCGTTCAAAAACGACTGGAGCAATTCGATCTTTTTATCACAGGATCAGGTTGCACTTGAATCAGTTTGTTATGATTTTCTCCGGACCGAGTGGAACGGCATTACCAAACATAATCCTTCCAATAATGCATATGAAGCAATTCCGAATGTGAATGGTGTCGATGACTACCTTCACCAGGCTGCTGATCCATCAAACTGGCCGAAGGGGATCTCTTACGATCCGGATAACAGCGGAAGACCATTATCGAGCCTGGGTGTTCATGAGCATTGGAATGATCCGGGTAAAAAGCAGTATTCACGTAATCTTGGCCATTCTTATGGGATCGATTTTATTTCTATCCCTGACACATTGGTGAAAACCGAAGGATCCGGAGTATCTTCTAAAACAAGTGGTCAGCAAGAATCACAGGGTGTTTCCCAAGGTCCCGTGAAAATAATCGCAACATCAGAAACAAAGACAACCTCTTCTTCATCGGAGAAAGCAGGAAGCACTGATACTAAAGGAGTTAAAAATATTTCTGTAGTTAATCGTTCCTTTGATGAAGGATTCCAGGCAAAGACTTTTTATTCAGCTCTCGTGGATGATGATAATACAAAATGGTTTTTGACTGAGGTTGGAATTGTTAGTTTCGATGGGAAGAAATGGAATTTACATAATAAAAACAGAAAAGTTCCAACCGAGAATCTGAAAGAATTCGCATACGATTTCTCCTCTTACGGACCGGAAATATGGATTGCCACACCCCAGGGAGCAACAGTAGCCGCTCTCCCTGTAGATGCCAGAACAGGCGCAACGACTTACCATACGGAAAACACCACAATCCTTAGCGATAATGTTCTTTCTGTGGTCATTGGTAAAAGTCCCCTGCGGTGGTTTGGCACGGACAAGGGCATTTCTGCATTCCGCAATAAAAAATGGCTTACCTATTCATATCAGAGAAAATATCCTGAAAGCATGTTCAGGGATTTTCCAATAACTGCTATGGCCACTAGTCCTGACGGTGATTCTCTTTATGTTGGAACTGAGGGTGCAGGTGTTGCGAGAGTATTCAGAAATAAAGTGGATGCTATTTCAGGAGCTTCTGAATATGCTCAATGGGGACCGATACAGATGCCTTCGGATAAAGTCTACAGTATTTGTATTACTCCGGATGGGACCCAATGGTTTGGTACAGATATGGGAGTTACCAGACATACCGGATATAAAACCCTGGAAAACTGGACTGTTTTTACCACCGATAACGGACTCGTTGATAACTTCGTTCAGTCTATTGCAGTTGACAGGAAGGGGAAGCTCTGGTTTGGAACAAAAGGCGGAGTATCTGTTTTTGATGGTTCTGTGTGGATCTCTTTCACTAGGAACGAAGGACTGAACAGTAATGATATTCTGTGTATTACGGTTGACAGAAACGGACTTGTCTGGCTGGGTACCGATAATGGTGTCATCTGTTACAGTAACGGAGAGTTTATATGTTACCAACAAAAAAATAACCCAAAATAATTATTAACTAACCTTTAATAAACTATGACAGAAAAATTAGATACTTATCTGAAGGAACGGAATTACTAACGAGGTTTAAAACACAAATCATTTTATTCATTCTATAAACTTATTAAATCATGAAAAATATTTTAAAGCAAATTGCTGATAAAAACAGACAGCAGGAAAGAGCAGAAGCAGAAGCCATTCGGGTAGAAATTGCTAATCCTTCTACAAGCGATAATCGCCGGAGTTTCCTTAAGAAAGCTGCTATTGGAGGTATAGCTTTAGGAGGGATGATGAGATTGTCGATAGAAGATACAATAGCCAAAACCACCTCAAACGTGAAACGCTCGTCCAGTCCGTCTGAACTGAAAATTACCGACATGCGTGTTGCCATTATAGCTGACCGGGCAATTATTCGTATTGATACCAACCAGGGCATTTATGGTCTGGGGGAAGTAAGAGATGGTGCTGATGAGCGTTATGCACTCTTCCTTAAAAGCCGGATACTGGGTTTAAATCCATGTAATGTGGAGATGTTATTTAAAATAATAAGGCAATATGGTTACCATGGACGTCAGGGCGGCGGTGTATGTGCTGTTGAAATGGCTCTTTGGGATTTGTGCGGCAAAGCTTATGATGTTCCTGCCTGGCAATTGCTTGGCGGCAGATATCGCGATAAAATACGGTTATATGCCGATACTCCTGGCGTTGATGATCCTCAGGCTTTTGCATTAACTATGAAGAAAAGGGTTGAAGAACAGGGCTTTACCTGGCTTAAAATGGACCTTGGGATTCATGTTGTTGCCAATCAGCCTGATTCACTTGTTAATAATAAATACTGGGATGGGGCATCCGGTCAGTATGACCTGAGAGGATATATGAGTTATGGAAATACCTTACATCCTTTTACCCAGGTTCAGATTACAGACAAAGGGTTGGCCGGACTGGCTGAATATGTTGAAGATGTACGAAATGCCGTTGGTTATGAAATACCTCTTTGTGCTGATCACTTCGGCCATTTTGATGTTAACAACGCTATCCGCTTTGGCAGAGCCATGGAAAAATACAGGCTCGCATGGTTGGAAGATATGGTTCCGTGGTTCTACACAGACCAGTGTAAAACATTATCTGACGCACTTGAAACACCTACCTGTACCGGTGAAGATATTTATATGCTTAAAGGAGGGTTTAAGCCTTTGATAGATGCTCGTGCTGTTGATATTATCCATCCTGACCTGGGTACTTCCGGCGGACTTTTAGAAACAAAAAGAATCGGCGATTATGCTGAAGAGAACGGTATTGCTATGGCAATGCACATGGCTGGTTCTCCTGTTTGTTTCATGGCAAACGTACATTGCGCAGCTGCTACTCAAAACTTTCTTGCATTGGAACATCACTCCGTTGACGTTCCATGGTGGGGAAACCTTGTAAAAATGGTGGGATCGCAGCCTATGATCACCAAAGGGTTTGCTAATGTTCCTCTCGATGCACCGGGATTAGGAATTGAACTGAACGAGGAAGAGGGGAAAAAACATCTGAGCCGCGATAGAAAGGGCTATTTTGAACCAACCCCTGAGTGGGATCAGCCACGTTCCCACGACAGACTCTGGAGTTAACCAGGATTGACTGTGCTAAAATTGAAATACAATCCTTGAAATTTATTAAATATTAATAAAAAAATCTTTAACAACATGAAAAAAAAGGCAATCTTAATTTTAGTTTTTGTTTTAAGTGGTTTTCTTGCCAATTCACAAAGTGTAACCTGGCCACCTGAGAGCATTAAAGCATTAACTCCTGAATGGAAAGGTGAGCGTACACCTGACGGAAGACCTAAAGTATCTGATGCCCTCCTGGAAAGATTAAAACAGGTATCTATGGAGGAGGCCTGGGGGTATTTGGGTACTAAAGGATTTCAGAATCAATTCGAAAATTTTGCTGGTACATTCGTAAATGGTTGGCAAATTATCCATCCTGATGAGGCTATGACGGGACGTGTTGTTACTGCACAGTTCATGCCACTCAGACCTGATTTTGATAACTATGTACAAGCCGGGGGCAAAAAAGAAAGCATGACCGTTCCGGTAACGAATTATGCCCCTATTAATGCTTTAACTGAGGGAGATGTTTATGTGGCGGATAGCTATGGTAAAATGGAAAATGGTACCCTGATCGGAGATAATCTGGGAAATGCAATCTACAATCATTCTAAAAGAGGAATTATATTTAACGGATCTGTCAGAGATGTTGAAGGCCTTAGCGAAATCAAAGGTTTTAATGGCTGGATCAGAGGATCAGACCCTTCTGCCATTAGTCAAATGATGCTTGCTACTGTTAATGCGCCTATTCGTATAGGTCGTGTCACAGTATTACCTGGAGATGTAGTTTTGGCCAAAAAATATGGAGTGACTTTTATTCCGGCTTATCTTGTGGAAGATTTAGTAATTTCGAGTGAATATACTGCGTTAAGTGACCAATTTAATTTTTTTTGCATCAAAACCAAAAAATTTGAATACAATAACGAGAAGTTTAATAATGTAACGCCGGAAGAATTCGATAAAGCTTTTATGGATTGGCTAAATAAGTATCCCAATTTGCCTATGCCTAAAAAGGAATTATTTGATTATATCGATGCGCGCAAAGCAGCAGAAGCAGCAGCTAAAGCAGCAGCACCGGAAAAATAGATAAGAACGGTTATGAAAAGGATTAATGCTTACAAGATAGCACTGGGTTTTGCTATAATACTTTTAATAATCTTTCTGGGTATGGTCTTAACCAGGAATGCAGCTAAGGCCGGACCTTTACTTATTGTATTCTTCATTTCACTGGCTATTGCAGTAAGAGGGTTCCAGGCAGTTAAAGGGTTCTCCTATACTATCTGGATATTTACCGCAGTAACCGCTTCAATGTTTTATCCTCAATACTTTACTTCAGTGGGCGATTTTCAGTTTAAAACACTGATCGTACCGCTTTTACAGATTATTATGTTTGGCATGGGATCACAAATGAGTTTGAACGATTTTACCGGGGTGATAAAAATGCCTAAAGGGGTAATTATTGGGGTTGGGGCTCATTATCTCATCATGCCTCTGGTTGCTTTGGCCATTTCTCATATATTTAATTTCCCGCCAGAAATAGCTGCAGGGATTATTTTGATCGGATGTGTTCCAAGCGGATTAGCCTCTAACGTGATGTCATACATTGCTCATGCAAACCTGGCTTTAGCAGTTACTATCGGGGCTATCTCAACGCTCCTTTCACCATTTATCACACCTTTACTTATGAAATTGCTTGGTGGACAGTATATTGAGGTTAATTTCTGGAGCATGATGCTGGATATTTTAAATATGATTATTCTTCCGATTGTAGCAGGTTTTATTTTCAATCTATTCAATGTGGGAAAAGAAAAACTTCGGTCAAAAGTTGTGCAGTTAACCATTTTTTTCATTATCATTTTGCTTACCAATTTGGTTTACCTGAAAGCTAAACAATCTGATTTTGCAGGATTTTTGATAGCTTTAACCAAATCGTTGTGCTGGTTTTATATCCTGCCTATTTTAGGAGCTATGGCCCTTCGTCACTTTCTTAAAGGAGACAAACAGTTAATGGGAAAAATCCTGTCACTGGTATCTATGGTCGGAATTGCCTTAATCATTACGATAATTACTGCTGCGGGTCGCGATAGTCTTCTGAAGGTCGGCACCTTGCTTTTGCTGACAAGCTTGTTACACAATCTTACCGGTTATTCTCTGGGATACGGTGTATCATGGCTATTTGGAATGCCTGAAAAAGACCGTCGAACCGTAGCGTTTGAAGTTGGTATGCAAAACGGTGGATTAGCATCGGGCTTAGCTCTTCAAATGGGGAAAGTAGCTACTGTAGGACTCGCACCCGCTATCTTTGGACCGTTAATGAATGTGACCGGTTCAGCTCTCGCCAGCTGGTGGCGGAGTAAACCTCCCAAAGAAGGAAATGAATACCTCGAAGTTGCACGGAAAATTGAAATGAAAAACAATTAAATATTATTATCATGAGAAATTTATATTATTTATTTATTTTTCTCTTTGTATTATCCATTTCTGTTAATTGCCGCCAACCAAACCAGGAAAAAGATGTTGCTGCTGCAGTTGACATATTTAGAAAAGGAATAGTTGATGCTGATAAAGATCAGCTTGGAATTATTACAGCTGATGAATTGGTTTATGGGCATTCAAGCGGAAAAGTTCAGAATAAAGCAGAATTCATTGCAGAAATAATCAGCGGCCAACCATTGG
>JBBAAF010000090.1:0-15455 GCA_041658425.1 Bacteroidales bacterium
TTTTCATGGTTTATCCGCCAACGTTCGTTTTTCTTGCTTCGGGACTTTGTGGCAATCTGAATTTCACCGGTGTGCCGGTCTCTCACCCGAAGACCCTCGGGAGTCATCTCCGGGTCATACCGGGGTACCGCTCCCTGGATACCCGTGAGAACCAGGTCAATATTGTTTTCATTCGAGTACTCTTGGTTGGATACACTATGATAAGCTCCATCACAGAAAACTTTCTTCACCTCTTGTTCGGTCACTTGTTGGGTTTAGCAATTGCCTATACTGCAGATGCACCTTTGTATATCCTGCAATATTCCGAAGTGAAATTCTATATCGCAGAATACATGGCCCGTAAAAATGAAAATGCCAAAGCCATCGAGTTGATTACCGAGCAAAAGTGGATGGCTATTTTCGGACAAGGAGTTGAAGCTTTTGCTGAAATCCGCAGAAAGATTATTAGCAAAACTGATTCTGTTAACAAAAAAGCCCCGTTGAACGGGGATTTTTTGTTTTAGAAGGCATATTTAACCAGTTGCCATTGTAAGTTGATAGTATCTTTTACATTCCTTTCCAGCCAGAATTCCGTGTAAGCCAGCCGGTCTATCTTCCATCTCATGACTACCGAATCTCTAAACTGATTCTTATATACAATCATTTCAAAAGAATCGCGGTCGGAAAAAAACCTCCATTTACCACCTTCCAATGGATTATCGTCGGCTGATGTAGCCAGTAAATTGTGGTTCCAGGTAAATGCCCCCCCATCAATCTTCTTGACATAAATAAAATCCATGCGCTGGTAACGGTAGAGTTCGGTTGAATCCTTTGCGCCATACAGAACACTCTGAAAATACCACGTTCCGGCCACCCTCATTCCCTTGGAATACAAACTCATCAGTGGGCCATCTTCATATTTTTTGCATCCTGGCAAAAAAGCTACTATTGCCAGCAGCATAACCCAGATCCGTTTATTCATTTCTGATTTTCATGATTCCAAAAGTAGTGTTTTATTCGAGTGCCCGAAAGGATGTGTTAAAGATTAGTTAATCTCGCAAAAGGTTGGAAGCGAATCATTAATTTCGCGCATTACAAACTGAAAATGAATCTATTATTAACAACTAATCCGATGAAGAAATTTCTTTTGCCAATCCTGTTATTCAGCGTTTTACTTTCAGCCTGCAATAACCCGAAACCAGCTAAAACTGAAGCTATTCCTGTTATATTAAGTGAAATTAAAACGAAAGCCACTGACCTGATGGGTAAGCTGATCAGTCTTGACGGAATGGTGGCCCATGTGTGCCGTGAGAGCGGTAAAAGACTTTTTCTGGGAGAAGAGAGTTTTAAAGTACTTGCCAGCAATAAGATACCAACATTTAAAGTGGAGTTGGAAGGATCGGACATTACGGTTACCGGTTACCTGAAGGAAGATCGGATCGATGAAACCTACCTCGCCAATTGGGAAAAAGAATTACAAGATGGTGCCAAGGTTCAACTGAAAGAAGAAACACATACCTATGATGCAGAAGCAAAAGGCCTTGACGAATCTGCAATAACGACTCAACTCGACCAGATAAAAGGATACCGGGAGCAGATTGTTGCTGGCGGTAAAGGGTTTATATCCTTCTATTCGCTTGAAGTTGAGAGCATTACTGAGAAAAAATAATTTATGAAATTAAGAAAGCTGAATTCCATCCTGCATAGGGATCTGGGTTACCTGTTTTTCGGAATGTGCCTTATTTATGCGATCTCCGGTATTGCATTGAACCATCTTCGCGATTGGAACCCGAATTATGTGATTAAAAAATTTGATGTCACACTAAATGAAAAGATTTCCCGCGATGAGATCAATAAAGATTGGGTAATCTCGCTACTTGACGATCTCGACATGAAAAAGGAATACAAAAAGCATTATTTCCCCTCAAACTCTACCCTAAAGGTATTTCTGAACCATGGAAATGTGGAAATAAACCTGGAAACCGGCAAAGGAGCCATGGAAACCATCAGAAAGCGGCCGTTATTGAACCAGTTCAACTACCTTCACTATAATCCCGGAGCATTGTGGAAATGGTTCTCTGATATATTCTGCGTTGCCCTTTTAATTATTGCTATCTCAGGATTGTTTATTATCCGCTCGGGCAAAAACAGTATCAAGGGATGGAAAGGTGCAGGATACACAGCAATCGGAATCCTTATTCCATTGATACTGTTCCTGATGTATATTTAGCAGTTGTCAGTTATCAGTTATCAGTTGTCAGTTATCCGGAAAGTAGCCAGCCAACCCATAACCGGCAACCGACAACTGACAACGTTAGCGTGTTACCATTCTTCCGGCAAGTTAGTATCGAGGCATTTGTTGTAAAACCCCATTACGCGCTCACTCATGCCCATGCTTGAAAATCCTCCGTCGTGGAATAGATTCTGCATGGTCACCTTTCGGGTGAGATCTGAGAAAAGCGTGAGGCAGTAATCGGCGCACTCCCCGGCGGTGGCATTACCCAGTGGTGACATCCGGTTGGAAAAATCAAACAACCCATCGAATCCACGAACACCGCCACCTGCCGTGGTATAGGTTGGTGATTGTGATACACTTTTTCGCAGCCAGCTGATCGATTTCACCCAAACGTAAGGCAAAAGGAGCATTGGTTAAAACAAATACAGCCCCTTCTTCAACGGTAAATTTTAAGGTTTATTCAGGAGTACCCGGGCATTCTGGATGGCTTCGGGCGTAATGTTTTCGCCCGATAGCATTTGGGCAAGTTCCGTAACCCTCTCTTCAGTGGTTAGCAATTTCATCGTGGTATGGGTGGTTTTGACATCATCATACTTAAACACTTTGTAATGATGATCACCTTTTGAAGCTACCTGGGGCAGATGGGTAATATTCAAAACCTGACGTCCTTTCGAAATCCGGCTGATGAGGTTGCCCACCTTATCGGCAATATCGCCTGAAACACCAGAGTCAATTTCATCAAAAATTACGGTTGGGATGGCTAATGAATTACTGATCAAAGATTTAATACTCAACATCAAGCGACTGGTTTCTCCACACGAAGCGACAATCGAAAGCTCTTCGGCAGGTTGATTCTTATTAGCTGAAAACCAGAACCTTACTTCATCAATGCCATCCGGGGTAAACTCTTTCGACACCTCATGATGAACTTCAAACCGGCCGTTGGGCATGCCCAATTCCCTTACCAGCTGAGAAACATTTTTCTCAAAATCCGGAAAGGTTTTCCTGCGCTCCTTTGAAAGCTTTTGCGAAGCCAGGGCAAGCTCGCCGTTAACCTTTTCAAGCTCAGCTTTCAGCGCAAGTATTTCATCGTCTGATGTTTGTATCGTATTTAATCGCTCACGGTACGAGGTCTGCAAATCAAGCAATTCCCTGATTGAAGTCACCTGGTGCTTCTTCTCAAGACTGTTCACCATATCCAGCCGCTCTATTATCCAATGCAGACGAACCGGATCCGATTCTACATGGCCTTGCAGTTGGTTTAATTCCCTTGATAATTCCTGGAGTTCGATATAGGAAGCCTGAAACCTGGAGACAGGATCGGCTATTTCAGGGTAATACGGAGCAATCGATTGCAATCCCGACAAGATCTGTTTGAGATGGGAAAGAATTGAGTCTTCAGATTCATGTAAAATCTGAACTCCCTCTGAAAGGTGCATCTGGATATCACCGGCATGTTCCAGCAAAAGCTGCTCTTGCTCTAAGGTATCCTGCTCATCAGCAGAGAGTTTAGCCTCATCCAGCTGTGCCAGCTGAAATTCAAGATAATCCTGATCTGCTTTAGCCCGGTTTAGCTTTTCCTGCCGCTGATGTAAGGTATGGGTAAGTTGTTTATACCTCTCGTATATTTTCACATATTCATTGAGCTGTATCTGCAACCTGCCGTATTGATCGACCACATGGAGGGCATAAACGGGGTCGTTAATTAAAAGATTCTGGTGCTGTGAATGAATATCAACCAGCTTCGTACCGAGATCCCGTAATACGGTTAATGTAACCGGGGTATCATTTATAAAAGCCCTCGACTTTCCCTGGGGATTGATTTCGCGTCGGAAAATGGTTGGATTATCGTAGTCCAGATCATTGCGAACAAAAATATCCTGAATATCCAGCCCTGATAAATCAAATGTGCCTTCAACCAGGCACTTTTGGCCTTTATCTTTAAGAACCTGGCTATCTGCCCTATTACCAAGCAGAAGCGACAATGCTCCCAAAAGGATAGATTTTCCGGCCCCGGTTTCCCCGGTAATCATGTTCAGTCCGGTCCTGAATTCCACATCCAGACTGGTAATCAGTGCATAATTCCGTATCGATAAAGAAATTAACATCTAATCAAATATAATACATCAGAGCCCTACCTTCGCTATCCGGTCCCACTTACCGGTATTTGCGGGATCGATCTCTTTCAGAGCACTAATCACCCTGTTCTTTTCGTCAGGAAATGACTCAGAGAAAATATTAACAATCTCATCCGATTTCGCGGTAAAGAATACCTGGAATATCATGGCTGTGGGGTTCTCACGGTATGCGGGGCGCAGTTCAATCAAAGCATCGGCAATTTCTGCTCTGGCTTCATCAGTTCTTTCCACCAATCGATCGAGCCCCATTCGATGATACCGATATAAGCAGGAACGCGCTGCCCGGTATTTATCATTTAAAAGGTTCTCAATCAGCCAGTAGCGATTTTTTGTTCCTTCGAAAGCCTTCCAACCGGATTCTGCTGCATTCTGGGCATTGTTTTTAATGGCTTCGGCCCTCTGGAAAAAGAGGGTGCCACCCTCAAGTGCAAAGGAATCATAATCAAGTCCTAAGATAATATTGACATAATAGGCTAGTAAAGAAACAAGATTAGATGTAAACTGGGTTTCATTGAATCGCAGGGGTTCAAAATCGTCATACTTAAAATGGATATCGTTATCCCGGTGATTGAACATGACGGTGGTTTGGGAAGTCCCAAAAATCGGACGGCTTGATTGAATCTGGAGAGTACCTTGAAATTCATTATCGGAGATCCGGTCCGTAATATTAAACATCAGCTGACATTGAATACGTTCCTCTTCTTTGAAAATGTGATCAGTCCAATTCTGATTATTGAGGAACTCCATCATTGCCTTTTGCATATTGTCGTATATTTCTCTGCTCGACCCTTGTACCTGCTGGGATACGACACTGATCATACAATTCAGTTCCTGAGCTGAAACAACCCGGAAAACCAGGGAGATCAAAATGAGGAGAAATATCTTACGCATATGAACCATTTATCATCAAATTAAAGATTTCATCAACAATGTCCTTTGCAACATTATTCTTCGACTTTAACTCGAAATCTTTCTGATTATTGTCTTTCCCGATGATGATAATCTTATTCGTGTCCAAATCAAATCCGGCGCCCGGGTCATTGAGCCGGTTCAGGACAATTAAATCCAGGTTCTTATCTGAAAGCTTTCTGGAAGCATTAGTTAAAGCATTCTCAGATTCGAGTGCAAATCCAACCAGGATCTGGCCTTTCAATCGCTGATGGCCAAGTTTGGCCGCAATATCTTCAGTGGGAATCAAAGTCAGAACCAGCTCATCTCCTGTTCGTTTGATCTTTGAAGCCAGTTGATTCACTGGTTTATAATCGGCAACGGCAGCAGCAAAGACAATTATATCCATATCCGGAAAAAGAGTGCTGGCCTTTTGGTTCATTTCCTCTGCTGATACAATCGGATGAATTTTCACTCCAGGAATACCGAGGTCAATATGTACGGGTCCGGATACCAGTTCAACCGCGGCACCTTCTTCAGCAAATGTTTTGGCCAGGGCATACCCCATCTTTCCTGAGGAATAATTACCGATAAACCGCACCGGATCGATTTTCTCAAAGGTAGGTCCGGCGGTAATCAGAACTCTTTTACCATTAAACCGGCTTTTTTTTTTAAAGTACTCTTTCAGCCAGGCAACGATATTCTCCGGTTCTTCCATTCGTCCTTTGCCCTCCAATCCGCTCGCAAGCTCCCCGGTGGCAGGTTCGATTATGAAATTCCCGTAAGATTTCAGGGTTTCCAGATTTTTGAGAGTTGCCGGATGGCGAAACATATCGAGATCCATTGCCGGAGCAACCACTACAGGACACTTAGCTGAAAGATAGGTGGTTAGCAAAAGATTATCAGCGATGCCGTTAGCCATCCTGGCGATGGTGTTGGCTGTAGCCGGGGCTATAATCATTATATCGGCCCAGATTCCAAGATCAACATGAGAATTCCAGGAGCCGTCATCATGCCGGAAAAAATCGGTTAAGACCGTGTTTTTTGACAGGGTAGCCAGCGTTACGGGGGTTATGAATTCCTTACCATAGGGGGTTAGAATGATTTTCACATCGGCACCTTCGCGTACGAGCAAACGCGTCAGGTAAGCTGCTTTATAGGCAGCAATACTGCCTGTAATACCAAGAATGATTTTTTTCCCCTGCAACATAACCAGCGGGGAAGGCTATTGCTCTTCCGTTGCAGCGATATCGGGAGTCCTGTAATATACTTTACCCTCCATAAATTCCTGGATGGCAATGAGAGTCGGTTTTGGCAACCGTTCGTAAAATTTTGAGATCTCGATCTGTTCGCGATTTTCAAAAACTTCTTCCAGGTTATCGGTAAATGAAGTGAATTCTTCGAGTTTGATATTCAATTCCTGCTTCATCTGCACGCTGATCTGATTTGCCCGTTTGGCAACAATGGCCACAGTTTGATATAGATTCCCTGTTGGATTATCCATATCATAGAGATTCCGGGTAACCGTGGTTAACGGGGCATTACTTTTTTTGTAATCCATTATTTCAAGTATTTAGATGCATTATTATAAATACGCTCAGCCTCCTTCAAATGTTTCGATTCAGGAAATTCCTCTTTGAATCCAAGATAGACTTCAACGGTATTTTGGAAACGTTCTTTCATTTTATCATAAACCGAACGGCTGGCGAGTTCATAACTGGATTTCAATACCAGGAAAAGCAACTCCTCCCGGTAATGAGTATCCGGAAATTCTTTCAATCCGTTGTTGAGTGCAGTAATTGCTGCTTTAAAATCACCCAGTTTGTAATACAGGCTTGCGCTATCGAAAGATTTTTTAACCAGCTTTTCCCTGAGTTCATCGATGAGTTTATTGCATTCGGCAATCCTTTTACTGGCAGGATGCTGGTTCATAAACATCTGCATTTCATCCATGGCCTTATAGGTATTGGCTTGGTCAAGGCTTGAAGTAGGAGAATCCTCGTAATAGCAATAGGCAACCATGTAGGCACATTCCTCGGCAAAAGGGGAATTCGGAAATGAGGTAACAAAGTTCTTAAAGTAGTAACCTGCCATTACATAATCCTGCTGATGGTAATAGCAGTATGCATATCGATAATTGACCTCTTCGGCCTTGTCGGTTCCGCGATAGATGGTTAACAGTTCCTCCATCAAAGTTGAGGCCCGTGTATAATCTTTCTTATCGAAATATTCGATCGCCCTTTTGTATTTAAGATCATAATCAGTACTGGACAAAAGCTTCTGGTAATCACTGCATGAGGCCAGAAGAAGTGCCAGTAATCCAATGGTTAAGAACCCAGTACCCGATTTTTTAAGCATGGCGCAAAGATACATGTTTTTGCGGTATTTATACTGAAAACTGCTGAGGTGGAAAAATAGTATTTTAGCAGGCAATATAAAATCAAAATCTGATAGCCGTGGACGTATTTGAAAAAGTCAAGGGTAATAAGGGGCCGCTTGGGCAATATGCCAAAGAAGCCGATGGATACTTTGTATTTCCGAAACTTGAAGGAGAGATCAAACCTCGGATGATGTTCCGCGGTAAAGAAGTGCTGGCCTGGAGTTTAAACAATTACCTGGGTCTGGCCAATCATCCGGAGGTAAGGGAAGCCGATGCAAAAGCAGCGGCTGAATGGGGTCTTGGCTATCCCATGGGCGCCAGGGCAATGTCGGGCCATACCCGTCAGCATGAAATACTGGAAGAACAGCTAGCTGCCTTTGAAGGTAAAGAATCGTGCTATCTGTTGAACTACGGTTACCAGGGAATGGTTTCAATCATTGACTCGATCCTCGACCGGAAAGATGTTGTAGTTTACGATTCCGAAGCTCATGCCTGTATTATTGATGGTTTGCGGATGCATATCGGCAAACGCTTTGTTTACCCGCATAACGACATGGAGAACCTCGAAAAGCAGTTAACCCGTGCCGTAAAGATTGCAGAAGCTGCCGGTGGTGGCGTTCTGGTCATTACCGAAGGAGTTTTCGGCATGTCGGGCGACTTAGGAAAGCTTAAAGAAATCGTTGAGCTGAAGAAGAAATATCAATTCAGGTTCCTGGTTGATGATGCACACGGGTTTGGGACCATGGGCGCAACAGGTGCCGGAACGGGTGAACATCTTGGAGTACAGGATCAGATCGATCTCTATTTCGGGACTTTCGCAAAATCGATGGCTCTGATCGGAGGCTTTGTTGCCGGCACTAAAGAGGTTATCACCTTCCTGAAATACAATATGCGGTCGCAGATCTTTGCCAAGTCACTCCCGATGCCGATGGTAATCGGAGCCATGAAACGGCTTGAACTGCTCAGGACGAAGCCTGAACTTAAGAAGCAACTCTGGACCATCGTTGAGGCCCTGCAATCCGGACTGAAAGCCAATGGATTCAACCTTGGAAATACTGAATCCCCGGTTACTCCTGTTTTTCTGAATGGAACAACCCCGGAGGCCACCAACCTTGTTTTTGACCTTCGTGAGAACTACGGAGTATTCTGCTCAATCGTTGTTTACCCGGTAGTTCCGAAGGATGTGATCATGCTCCGCCTGATTCCGACTGCAGTACATACCTTGGAAGATGTTGAATATACCATACACGCATTTTCGCAGATACTCGTAAAACTGAATAACAAAGAGTACAATCGGGATCATCTTCCGACGGTTTAAGGCTCAGGGATAAAGAGAAGGAGAAAGTAAGAATTTAGAGATTCGAATTAAGAGTTCCGAATTCTGAGGTAAAAGATTCAAGGATATTGAAGTAAGATTTTACTACTTCCGGATACCTGAATCTCCAACTTCGGAACTCAGAATTCTAAATTGGAATCTATAACTTGAGCCTTGAGACTTAAGCCTTATTTTTCTTGTTCCATTCTGGTTACCCGGATCTCATCGCCTAAGCAAAGTGTGTCCTTCTTTTTCCAGTCGAGCTTCACTTTCAACGGATAGGTTATTGTGTTAAAATCGATTACACAATCCGCCGGAACCTGATCAAATCGGCGCATAGTATCTCTGATCTCGATAAACCATCCTCCACAGCACATACAATCGCGCGGATCTAATCCGGTAATGGTGCCGGAATCCATGCATTTATCCTCTTTCGTGCAACCAGTCAGAAAGGATATTAGCAGGCCGATTATTAATAATTGTTTCATTTTGCGATCTGCTAGTTACTTGAGCCTTCTAATAGTATCTCCCGCCTTCATCAAAGCCCCAGACTGAAGTCTGGGGTTAGTCATGAGCTCCTTCATGCCCTTGTACCTTACTTGTGCCTTGAGCCTTTAGCCTTTTTTTTGTTTACCCGAGAAACCGCTCAGCATCCAGTGCGGCCATACAGCCGGAGCCGGCGGCTGTGATTGCCTGGCGGTAGTGCTTATCCTGAACGTCGCCGCAGGCAAAAACACCGGGAACATTTGTTTTTGAGGTACCGGGAACAGTGTTGATATAGCCGGTTTCATCCATGTCGATATAAGGCTTGAATATATCAGAATTGGGCTGGTGGCCGATAGCCACAAAGTATCCGGTGACGTTGATTTTAACTTCCTCCCCTTTGCTGTTTATCAGAATGACTCCCTCAACGGTTTGGTTTCCAATGATCTCTTTGGTAACATGCTCGAACAAAACTTCAATATTGGCGGTACGGGTTACACGATCCTGCATTGCTTTTGAGGCACGCAGATAATTCTTCCGGACAACCAAATAAACTTTGCGGCACAGTCCGGCAAGGTAGGTAGCTTCTTCAGTGGCGGTATCTCCTCCGCCCACCACCACTACATCCTGACCGCGGTAGAAGAACCCATCGCAGGTAGCACATGCGGAGACACCCGATCCCTTGAATTTTTCTTCCGATTCGAGTCCGAGATATTTGACTGTAGCACCGGTGGCAATAATGACTGTATCGGCTTCGATCAGGTATTCGTCATCGATCCAGACTTTATGTTTGGGTCCGGAAAAATCGACGGCTGTGGCCAATCCCCAGCGCACTTCTGTTCCAAAGCGCTCGGCCTGCTTCTGGAGCTGTTCCATCATATCGGGGCCGGTAACTCCCTCGGGATAGCCCGGGAAATTATCCACTTCAGTGGTTGTAGCCAGCTGACCGCCTGCCTGCAATCCCTGGTAGAGGACTGGTTTCATGTTTGCGCGTGCGGCATAGATTGCGGCGGTATAGCCAGCCGGTCCGGAACCCAGGATCAGGACATGAACGTGTTCTTTAACTTCTGCTGGGAGGTTGCTGCTGGTATTTTTAATATCTTTACTTAGGGAAGCGAATTGTATCATTTATTTTGATTTGTTGATGTCATGATGTGCTGATGTGCTGATGTGCTGATGTAAAGAAGCTAGATGTCAAAATTACAGTTTCTGGTCATACTTTTCAAGTTGAGGTTGATGCCAAAAACCGTACCGAATTATGCTGCTTGAAAAAAACCAAAAAACTCTTACCTTTGCCCCTCACACCCAAACACACACCCAAACACACACCCATTTCCGGGATGTAGCTCAGCATGGTTAGAGTATTCGTCTGGGGGGCGAGGGGTCGAGAGTTCAAATCTCTCCATCCCGACCAATGAGAATAAGGCTTTCAGCGTTTTTGGCTGGGGGCCTTTTTTCTTAATGTGAAACATTTGTGAAAAATTTGAAAGCCCCTCGCCTATTTTCTCACCTCATAAGTTAATAAGTATCCACCCTGTTTTTCTCCAGGATGGTTTCAATATCGCTCCGTTTGAAGAAGACTTTGCCTCCGATTTTCGAAAAAGGAAGAATACCATTATCGCGATAGCTTTGCAAAGTCCTCGAACTGATCTTAAGCAGGTTCATCACGTCAGGACCATCTAGCCAGCCGAATGGAGCTTCCGGATTCAGGTTGGCGTGATCCAGCACTTCAAGCCGTTGGTTCAATCGATCGATTTTATTCATAAGTTGAAACAGGTCTTCGAGAGAAATCATATAATAATTAATATAGCCATCCGCCATCCTAATCCCGGTTAGGCAGATCATTTGCCGATCGGTCTGGCTCATCCAGTACCCAGCTTGTTTATTCGTGTTCTTGTTGTGTTTTGACAAAATACGATTTCGCCTTTTTGTGTCTTTATGGTAATATCTTCATAACCATCCTGAAGCATTATCTCATACAATTTTGCTGCACGGTCCACCTTTTGTTCACGGGTGGTTTCGAGTAAATCAAATTCCCCCTTTATATTTAACCGGACCATGACCGATTTTATTCCCGGCTGACGTATGGCATTAAGAACAGCCGATTCTTCTTCAGTTAGCAGTAACATCTTTTCTGACAGGAAAAGAGGTTCATGAGCCTTATAAAACTCAACCAGAATTTCCGTAATGGAGACCGTCAGATAAGTACCCATTAAAAACCGTTTAAGATCAGGTGTTTCCATGTAGTCATTCCGGAAGCTCTCCTTGTACGGCAGAAAAACACCATCCTGGTTGATCAGCAGGGCGAGATGATCTTTCATGATGATCGCATCGAGAATGAGAACCTTTAATAAATTCGGTAATTGGCACCTGACCGCCTCCCGAACCTCAGGATCATTCAAAAACTTTTCCAGGTCAGGAACGGCTTGCTTTTCTCGTTCAGCCATGTCGAGAATCATTTCCCGGAGCTCCTGGGAGTTTAAAATATGATCCATCAGGTCTTGCGGCTGCAAATCCCTTCGGATCTGCCGGATGGTTTCGAAAGAAATATTAAAGGATCGCATCTTCACGATCATCTTCATCCAGACCAGGCTGACCAGGTCAAGCATCCGCCACTTTTGCTCCCTGTAGTCTTCGAACAATAATCCCTCGCTAGACCAATAGGACATTACCCTTGAGCTGATCCCCACATCCTTAACAGTGAACCGTAAGTCCCTGACACTGTCGAAGATTGGAGAAAATTCTTGAGCCACCATCGGATTCAGTAAACGATTCAGTTCTTTGTTGATAAAATATTTCATTCCGTTCATTGTAACCTTTTAACCATTTCTAACGTTTATAAGACAATAATTGTTGCAAAATTAATGAAAAATATTTAACTATATAATTAATATACAAAACTTTTTGAAGATAAAACATAAATACTTATTTTTGTCATTGTTAACTTTATTATTATGAAATTCACTTCACCCAGGAAATGCAAGTTTGAGGATTGTTACAAACTGATCGAATCCGGGCGTTCCGACATAGAATACTGCAGTCGTGAGTGTCAGGAGAAAGCCCGGTATCGGCAAAATGCCGAGCAAGAGAAACGTCTTAATGCCATTAAATCGGAGATCCGTAAAAAGAATCAGATCCTTGAGCGCTTATTTCGGATCTGGGGATCCGACCCGATACCTGTTGCCCACATGAAAAAGGAAGGGTTTCAGGATGGTGGGTACTACCAGCAAGTTCAGCACAAGAAATCGG
Source organism: Bacteroidales bacterium (assembly GCA_041658425.1). Taxonomy (GTDB): domain Bacteria; phylum Bacteroidota; class Bacteroidia; order Bacteroidales; family UBA12481; genus UBA12481. The sequence goes on from JBBAAF010000090.1 coordinate 12,669, forward strand.
GTAAATTGGTACGACTTTTTTTATACTATGGTTTCTTTTTTAATCAGGAAGATCAGACAATACAAATTTATCAAGAAAATGAGTTACGAATCGATTAGCTTTTTCTCACCGGTGGAGAATCCGCTTGTTGTTAGCCAGGTGGCAAGAACAATGCAACCTGAGGCGAAATTTGTGATTACTGCTGCCAAACCTAATGGGCCAGATATCAGTCCTAAAAGTTTTGATGGGCTGATTAAATTCTTGTTCATAGCCGGAATTTTTGCTCTTGGCTTTTTAGCAGGTAAGGCAATTGAAGAGTATTTTGAGAAGAGGAGACAAAAGAAAATAAGTTAAAATTATTTTCTACGATTCCATATTCAGCTCGCTTGGGTTGAATCAAATATTTCACTACCTGTTCAGGTAATAGCCCCCCCTTTGTGATTTTTTGGAATAAGGCCCACTATGGCAATTTCCATTTCTATTGACTTATCCCAAACCGCAATCAGACTACTTACCATTCCAACAAGGGCTAAAACACAAAAAAACATATTTATATTTCATTTCCATGCCTGCTGATACGTCATTTTTATTACCGGATTACGGCAGTAATAATGAATTAATTCATTTAGTCCCGGATTACTGGTGTAATATTGGGGTAATAATGGGGAAATCCTATATACGAGGCCCTGGGAAGTGAACGAATAGGTTTGATTAACTCATTGTGGACAAAACGAAAAAAATACCAACCTCCGCCGTTCAGTTTGGCCAGCCTTCTTTAACCGTAAAATACTATATTTAAAAAGATTACCTAAACTGAATCATTCTTTTTCTTGTCGATGGCAATTGGATTATTTATCGGTCATCTTCCTCCAGCCGGAAGTTTATCCAGCCACCAGGCTGTCCATAGTTTCCTCAATTGTGTGGATGTTCCTTCGCGTTCATAGATTCCGTGTGAGCGCATCGGGTATTCCATCATGGAAAATATTTTCTGCTGCTTGATCAGTTCATTCACGAGCACCTCGCAATTCTGATAATGTACGTTATCATCACCCGAACCATGTATTAACAACAAATTGCCTTCCAGATTCTTGGCATAGGTAACCGGTGATCCATCGCGATAGCCGTCTTCATTGTCATCCGGCAATCCCATATATCGTTCCTGATAAATGGTGTCATAAAATTTCTGATGAGAGACGAACGCCACTGCGATACCTGTTTTATAGATCTCCGGATAACGGAACATACAGTTGAGAGTCATGGAACCACCTCCGCTCCAGCCATATACGCCGATCCTGGAAGGATCGACAAATGGATATTTATTTATGATGGCTTTAGCAGCAGCTGCCTGATCTTTAGAAGCCAGTATTCCGATCTGACGATAAATGCTTTTACGCCATTCACGCCCCCTCGGGGTTTTGGTTCCGCGGTTATCGACACTCATAATAATGTATCCCTTCTGCGCCAGATATTGATTGTAGAGGTCGCCCCCACTCCAGTTATCCTGAACGGTAGCACCAGCGGGTTCGCCATATATGTTAAAAATCACCGGGTATTTTTTTGCAGGATCAAAGTCATAAGGCTTGATCATAAAGCAATCGAGTTCAACCCCTGGCTCAACCGGAACGCGGAAGAATTCTTTCGGTCGGATCTTCATGGCAGCAATGCGTGCTTTTAGCTCGTTGTTATTCTCCAGTACCCTCACCAACCTATGTGCAGGCAATGACACGAAGTTTATCGTATTGGGAGTGGTCACGTTGGAATAGGTCTGTATGGCATATTTTGCATCAGGCGATATCTGATAGGCATGCTGACCGGGCTGATTAAGCGGACTGATCCGTTCCGGCTTGCCTTTGCCATCGAGTTTGCTGCGATAGAGGTAGCGCTGAATCGGATTATCCGGAGAAGCGATGAAGTATACATAGCCCCCTTTCTCATCAATACGCTGAATATCTACCACATCAAAGTTTCCGGGTGTTACATCCTTCACCAGCAGTCCATCTCTGGAAACCAGATACAAATGCAACCAGCCATCGCGCTCGCTACTCCAGGTAAAAGCTTTTCCACCCTGCATCCATTCTGTATCATCATGAATATCAACAAATGCTTTATCGGTTTCAGTGAGAATGGTTTTCACCTCCATAGTGTGGATATTTCCCAACATCACTTTGTTGGTATTCTGAAGCCGGTTAAGTTGCTGGATCATAACTTCATCGCTGCTTGCCGCAAACTCCATACGAGCCAGGTAGTGGTTCCGGGGATCACCTGGAATATTGAAATACCGGGGTTCACCGCCCAGAACTGAAACTACTCCCACCTTAGCTGCCGGATTTGTGGTACCAACCTTAGGATAAGGAATCGGGATCAATTTCGGATAGATTGAATCCAGATTATTGATCATATAGAATGTACCGATACCTTCCGTGTCAAGCTGCCAGAAGGCGATGTTTTTACTATCGGGGCTCCAGCGGAAGCCATCGCGGCAATCAAGCTCCTCTTCATATACCCAGTCAAAAGTGCCGTTTACAATAGGTCCGACACCATCGCTGGTTAGTGGTCGAACTGTTCCCTTTTCCAAATGCTCGACATAGATATTCAGCTCACTCACATAAGCCACATAAAGTCCATCCGGAGAAAACTTGGCAAACATCAGGGAGGCCGGTTTCAAACCGTCGCCCAGCAGTTTCAGTTTCCTGGTTTTCAGATCCATCACCCAATAATCGCCTTTGGTATTATAACGCCAAACCCGTTGGGTATTAGTAAAAATCATTAATTTGGTTGCATCATCCGACCAGATATAATCGGAAATCC
>JBBAAF010000091.1:0-15448 GCA_041658425.1 Bacteroidales bacterium
TAATAGAAAAAGCAGCCCTTTGGAGCATATCATCCCAATGAACACAGACTCTTTCTAGATTTTCAACAAAATTGTTCATAGCCTGTTGATAAAATTCTTCATTGTATTATTAACTGTCAGCAATATTTTATTATATTTGCATCATAAGTTCTTTGAAAAGTGTTTTGGTTCTGGTTGCTAAGTGAAGTTCACTTGACAGTTCGAAAGAACAACCCGTTAGGGTTTATTAATGGCACAACAATGCTCTTCAGTCCTATCGTTGCAATGATAGACTGTAGCTGATATTGGTAATGCTATTATTTAGTTTATGCATCAAGATATCAATTGATTATTGATTTTTGGAGCAGGAAAAATTAGGTGAGTGTAATGGGAACATCGTTTACGCACTTAGTCTCCAGAGCTTTCTGGTTGTGGTAATAGCGGGCAGTTTTACCAACGGAGCAGGGGTAATATTGCCTCGTTTATTTAAACTTAGTTATTATGGCCAGAATTAAACAAAGTCAAAACATTGATAGATTGATACTAAGTATCGAAACTATCACCGAGAACCGGTGTTCTCTTTCGGAAGAGGATATAAAAATCCTTGATGAAGCATTAACTCTTCTTCAAAATCTGAAACGGAAAAAGGGAAAAACCAACAAAGACATACTAGAAGTAGTAGTCAAAACTGTTGAATTGTTAGCCAAGTTTTTCAAATGAATCTGAGAATTAAAAGAAGAAACGCGTCAGAAAATCCGAACACTCCTTAATTTTTTTTCAAACAAAATGGATTTAGGCAGAACTATAAAAAATATTAGAAAGCAGAAAGGGCAAACTCAAGGTGTGTTTGCCACTTTATGCGGTATTTCTCAAACTTACCTTTCCCAGGTTGAGAACAATCTGAAAGAACCCAATCTATCAACGCTTAAATCAATCAGCGAGCAATTGAAGGTTCCTTTGCCAATTTTATTTTTCCTTTCAATGACAGAAGAAGATGTTCAACCTAGCAAACGCCAAGCATTTGCTATAGTAAGTCCTTCTGTAAATTCCTTGGTAAATGAATTCTTCGCTGTATAAACAAGCCCAACTCAAACATCTTTGTGCAATTATTGGCTGCCAACCCAACGAGGTGGAATATATCACAAGCCATAGCGATGATTATTACAACGAGTGGTTTGAGAAGAAGATCAACAAGTCGACAGGTGATTTCAAAAAATACAAGGATGGAACGATAAAACAAAGAGCGATTAGACCGTCTCTGAAACGGCTGAAAATTATTCAGTCATCGATAAAGAATCAAATACTTGTTCCTATTTCACTCCCCGATAACATTCATGGAGGAGTTAAAGGAAGAAGTAACATCACCAACGCTAAACCACACCAAGGAAATAAATATCAGTTTACAACTGATCTGCAAGAATTTTATCCAAGTATAAAACACAAACAGGTGTACCATACTTTTTTACTCCTTGGTTTCTCTGACCATAAAGCTCATTGGCTTACCAAACTGACAACCTGGAAATATGAATTGCCTCAGGGAACTCCAACGAGCCCACATATCGCCAACCTTGTATTTCTTGAAACAGACAAAAAACTGATTTCACTTTGTAGACAAAATAATCTTACTTACACTAGGTATGTTGACGATCTGACTTTTTCATCTCAGCAGGATTTCAAACCAATTCTGAACAACATTTTAGAAATAATAAAAGAGGGTGGTTTCAATATAAGTTATCGCAAGACAAAATATAAAGGTGACCAGACAGTTACGGGTATTAATTTATTCCTCAATTGCATTGACGCACCTGAGAAAATAAAAGTGAAAGCTGCAGCCGAAAAAATAACTAACAGCAAGTTAAAACCATATTCTAATTATTTGCAAAGGATTAGGGGAACGAACAAAAACATTCTTAAAGCAAGGCAGTCAATAATAAAAGTAACATGAAGCCCGGTGAGTAGTACATGACATTCCGGTTACAACCAATTCCTTGCACCTTTGTAAACGGAGAATATTTTTTTGCAGATTTGGAAAGCCCACGCAACCGGGATTTTTTTGAGCGACGTAATTGATCAAATCCAAACAAAGTCATCCTTCCTTTAATCGGTGTTCTTTTTTCACCCCAACCTAATAAAGAAACAAAAAAGTCACTGGTTCTAGCGGAAACTTCATTTCCGAATTGATCAATCATTCCGGACCGAAGTATTTCCACATCGGCGTTCAATTTTACCGAATAATCAGCGGTAAGAAAAGTAGTACATGCATAGAACCCGGCAATCGACTATGTTATAATAATGTAGCACAAGGTATTCGCAGTCCCGGATAGGTAAAGGGATTCCGGGTATCCACGGTGGGGAATACCACCGGTGGCCTCCCTCCATTACTTCGCACTCGGTCAGATACCGGGTACATTATCTGACATTCGCCCTTGACCGAATCCGGATGCTGCTCAGCGGGATGCGCATACTTTAAACGGTGTGCCTGGTACCCTTACAAATCTGAAAGGCTATTTCCCAATGTGATCCGGCACCGGAACTTCCAGGCGAAATTCTGGGAAATGTGTACTCCGGAATTATTTGTTTATGAACTGAACAAGTTCGCCTATAACAAGCTAAGGTTTTCCGAATCCGGTGATTTCAGAACCCAGAAGGATGTTGATAAAGCTTCTGCAATAGCCGATCTGCTTGATGTTCCGGTTTGGACCTATACAGCCAGGCGGGATCTGGACTTCACCAATCTTCCGGCAAACTTTACAGTTAACGGCTCGGGTTATGATCGACAACCTGTTCAACGTCGTTTCGGATCCTATCGGACTGCCGGGAGTGATCTGCAAATCGGATTGCCGCATCTGTAATTACTGCGCCAACAAATCCGGTTTGATTATTAACTGCAAAATCCACTAATCATGAAAAAGCAAGTCTATTTCTGTACCAGTCAACATTTTCATACCACCCAAGATCCATTTCCGCCGCTGTGCCTGGTCTGGATTGCAGTAAAAGCTCATTACGAAAAGGTCCATTTGGAGGTTTACAAATCACACGATTTCGTTCAATTGATGAACCTTGCAAGAGAACTGGCTACAGAGAAACAAATCGGATTGACCGTTCTCTCGACAAACATTGAGCCGGAGGTAATTTACCAGTTGAATGAATCCATTTAACTCACTTGCATCATTTCCTTAGGGAAAGCCGCAACAAAGACAAATTCGAGTTCGTTTCATTTGTGTATATTTAGTCCATCTTAACCAATTATTTACCAATGAAAAAAATACTTCTCTCGGTAATAATACTCGGCATTTTGGTGTCGTTTACCGGTTACTCGCAAACCCTTGACTGGGCTTTTAAAATCGGTGGCTCCCAAAACGATGTCGCCGAGGATATCTTAAAAGATTCACTTGGAAATATATACATGACCGGAGGAATATCCGGTACGGTAAATATGAATCCCGTTGGGACTCCGGTGATAGTAAACGCGGGTAATACTAATTATTCAAACCTTTTCCTAGCGAAATACAATAAGGATTTTCGTTTAATCTGGGTAGTTACAATCGATCAGGAATCCACCGGCGCCAAATTGCTTGTTGATGATTCTTTGAATGTGTATGTTTTGGGGTCTGGATCCGGAAGCTACGATTTTGATCCGACTACCGGAACAAGATATTTCGATTGCTCACCGTCAAATTCATTTATAGCGAAATATGACAGAAACGGAAATTTTCTCGCCGTCAATGCCATACCAGCCCTGGGTTATTATCCACCCAACTCCAAGATATTTATTGACAAGCAAAACCATCTGTTTACTTATTCTAATGACACTTTAATTAAATTTAATAAAGGGTTGCAACCCCTCTGGGAAAATCGGATTGAGGGAAATCCGGTATTTTTCAATCAACAGGATTTTGTTCTGATCAAAAATTTCAAACATTGGTTTAACCCGGATGGGAATAGTGTGGCAAACATGATATATGAGTCGCGGGACAATATTAGCGGCACCTCAACCCATACGCAGCTTTATGGTGATTGTGACTTCTATATCGGTATGGGATTTTTAACAAAAACCAAATCAGATAAGCTGATCATTAAAGCAAGATATTGGGGCAAACTCACTCTTTATGGCAATAATGACACGATAAGCTTTACCAACAAGGATATGATCTGGAGTCCCTACGGAGGGTATCATATAGGCAGGGATTTTATTGCTCTTTACGACACAACTCATAATTTAATCTGGGCAAAAGACTTTCCGGGGGGTAGCCCTAATCCTTATCTGATAGAAACCGATGAAAAGGGAAATATCTATACCCTTGGGTTCCTGAATTTCAGTGCAAACTTTAATCCTGATGGCCAAAACCTTCTGACCAACAGCGGCTACAGTAATTACATAGCCAAATATGACAGCAGCTTAAATTACCTCGCTGCGGCACAGTTTTTAGGTGGCAGTTACATGGAACAATTCGGAGCCTTTAAGCTCGCCAATACTACTGCATTAATATGCGGTTGCTTCTATAATACAATTGATCTTGACCTGACTCCTTCAAGATATTCATTAAGTTCACAGGGTGTTTGGGACATTTTCGTTGCTCAGTATTCTGATTTTGATATTGTTAGCGATGTCACTTCGATCGTGGAATTCCCTGATAATCCCATACGGATATATCCAAATCCAACCAAAGGGATACTGAATTTCTCCGGACTATCAAAACCCGTCGATGTAAAAATTTATTCCACGCAGGGTATACTTCTCAGGACGGTTAACAATTTCGAGATTTCAATGGACATTTCCGACCTGTCGCCTGGGGTCTACTTGATTCTTGTGTCTGAGGCTGGTCTGCCACCCTTCAGGACCTTAGTGATAAAGGAATGAATGACCGAATCAAAGTAAGTTTAATGCGTTTTCTGGCCTCTGATTACCAATTTTCTCACAAGCACCGGGCTGGCCACCATTGTGTCCGATTTCTTTCCAGTTTGAGTTGTTTCGATATCTCCTGCTCGTTAATGTAGAAATGGTTACAAACTGAGGTGGTTAAGGTAAAATAAATATCCTCCATCTCAACAAACATTGATCAGCATGGCATTTATCAGCTTAATGAATCTGTTACTTGATTAGTAGATATATGTTCTCTTGGACGTTACCCTCAGGATCAGGATTTATCCTCAAATCATTCCTTGGGGGAAAAAAAGGATATCCGTTTCAATCCTGAACACTACAGGATCTTCCCAATATCTCCAAAAAGGGGAATAGTTCTTGTCCCTAAATGCTGTGAATCCAACTTATGATTGGTGAAATTGAAAATTCAACATCTCCATTCCTGTTAAAGGGATAAACCCAAACCATCCGTGCATTCACCTGAATACCTTTAAAGGAAGGCCGGTCTGGTTTGGATGAAGTGCTGTTATTCCTATAGGCGAATTCCCTCCTGCGGTCTTTCGGGCATTCAAACTCTTTCGAAAATCTAAATCGGTGTGCCCGCCGGCAGTTCCATAAAACCGGCCGTGCGTTCGAAATTATTCCGCTAAGAAACAACCTTCTCTTGTGATTCTGCAAGGATTTTCCCGACATATCCTCGCTGCGTTCCGGTATTCCAATTCCTCTTTGACAGATCAGTCTTTCGGTTGAATGAAGGCAGAAAATTTTAAAAACAAACGACCATGGAACACTCAACTAGCACACTGATTGATTTTCAGAAAGATTTTGAAGACCACATGAGAGAACTCGCTTCGGAAATTTCAGGCCTTCACATGAAAACCGCCCTGGATTTCAAGGACGACTATACGGCAATTCAGAAACTTTACGCAGGAATGGAAGAAGCTGACAATTACTACTACCAGCCAATTTAACCCTCAAGGGGCCAGGAACCCCTTTTTTTGTCGATAGGCCTGCCCGTCAGGTCTAAAATTTCAGAATGAACGCAACAATGACCTTGACAATTCATAACTTTGAAATCGAAATGCTAAAAAATATGTACATAGAAAGAACGAATAGTGAAATCATCATCCGGCTTCCTTCCACTGTTAACCCTGATGGTCTTCAACGGTTTATCGATTATCTTTGCTATAAAGAAGCTACGGCCAACTCCCAAGCAAAACAAGCTGACGTTGACAATCTGGCAAAAGACGTAAAAAAGGGCTGGTGGACTAAAAATCGCAGCAAATTTATCAAGTGAAAATAATTCTTGACACTAACATTATTTTCAGTGGTCTACTCAATTCAAACGGAACCATTGGTGACTTAATTTTTGATTACGATAGTGCATTTGAGTTTTATAGTTGCGATTATATGCGTTTTGAAATTGAAAAACATTGGGACAAACTAAAACGGATTTCAAAATTTACAGATAAAGAACTTCAAGAATCTCTTTACCGGCTTTTTACCAAAATTCATTTTATTAACGAAGAATAAATTCCAGAAAAAATCTGGTTAAAAGCAGAGAGACTCACGGCAGACATTGACATTGATGACATCGATTTTGTTGCCCTCACAGATTATTTGAAAGGAGTTTTGTGGACTGGGGATAAAGAACTTTATAACGGATTAAAAAATAAAGGATTCAAGAAAGTTGTTAATACACAAGAACTTTTGACAAAAAGAGCCAGTCAGACAAAAAAATAAAACCAACTTCTAACCACACCGAAAATTTAAAGCTCATGACAGAGCGACTTGGGACTATTTCGAGATTTAAAAGGGGAGCAATGCTTCCCTTTTTTGTTCAATAACTTTTTTGCGGCAAAGTCCAAAAGAACCAGCACATCGGTCCGCTATCCACCGTCTTTTAAGTGTCCTTTTTTATAGGTATCCCTACCAATATCTTGGCAATAAATCAAAAGATATGGCTGCGAAAATCAGAAGGAACAAAGTGCTGAAATACATCGACATCAAGGAAACTCCATCAGGAGATCAAATTTCCTCCAGTATAGTATTCATTAAAAAAAATGGCGAAAGAGTTTTCCTGCCGAGGGCAGTAGCCACCGGCCTGCCCTTTTCGTTGAAAACAAACCGAATGCGGGGAGTAATGCCGATTGACTCCAATTTGTCACACCTGAAAGATAAAAATTTTGGTTGCTTTATAATATCTTGGCAACTAATCAGTTTTTGATGTGTGATTTGCTAAACCCCCAAACCCTATGACCAACAGCCTTGAAGATGCCGCCGCTATTGCATCCCGTTTTATCAATAATACGAACCGCAATATATTTCTTACCGGGAAGGCCGGAACCGGAAAAACCACCTTTCTGAGGAGCATTGTTGAACATACGTATAAAAACACCATTGTGGCTGCACCTACCGGAATTGCTGCTATCAATGCCGGGGGAGTTACCCTCCATTCGCTCTTTCAGCTGCCTTTCGGGACATTCATCCCATCCAATAATCTCCCGAATTCCGGGAACATCGCGATACAGCTGAACACACCGGATTCCCTGCTCAGGGGACTTCAGATGCACGCCACAAAGCGTAAGCTGCTGCAGGAGATGGAGTTGCTGATCATTGATGAAGTGAGCATGCTGCGAGCCGATCTGCTGGATGCCATTGACGTGACTTTACGGGCGGTGAGGAGAAACAAATCCGAGCCTTTTGGCGGGGTTCAGGTGCTGTTTATCGGCGACCTGTTTCAGCTGCCCCCGGTGGTCAGACAGGAAGAGTGGGACTATCTTAAACCCTATTATCACGATATCTATTTCTTCGCAGCAAGGGCGCTGCAGCATCAGCAACCTCTTTATATCGAGCTGGATAAGATCTACCGGCAGACTGATACTATTTTTATCAATCTGCTCAATCATTTCCGTGAGAACAATGTTACCCGTGAGGATGTGGAAGCATTGAATAAAAGGTATGTTCCGGATTTCCAGGCCAGTAGCAAGGATGGATACATTCATTTAACCACACATAACCGGAAAGCAGATACGATAAACAGGGAAGCATTAAAGGAACTGCCGGGCAAACTATTCAGCTATGATGCTGTAATCGAGGGCGATTTCAATGAATACCTGTATCCCGTGGAGTCCAGGCTGGAACTGAAAGAGGGTGCCCAGGTGATGTTTATTAAAAACGATTATTCCGGCGAACAGAGATATTTCAACGGTAAGATTGGAACCATCAGCGCACTTTCAAAGGATGAGATCGAGGTCAGCTTTAGCGACGGAGAGCCGGATACACTCGTTGAACGGTATACCTGGGAGAATAAGAAGTTTACGCTTTCCAATGAGACCAATGAAATTGAAGAGAGTGTGACCGGAACTTTTTCGCAATATCCGATCAAACTGGCCTGGGCAATCACGGTGCATAAGAGCCAGGGATTAACATTTGAAAAGGCCATCATCGATGTGTCATCGGCTTTTGCACCCGGACAGATTTACGTGGCACTCTCGCGATTGGTCTCATTGGATGGATTGGTTCTCTCGGCACGGATCCCCTACTCCGGTCCCGGTCAGGATGAAGCACTCAAACAGTTTGTTCAACGTAAAGAAACCGAACCGCTCCTGGAAACTGTTTTGCAGGAGGAGATCCGGTATTTTATCCGGGATATTGTATTGAAGTCGTTTAATTTCAGTTCATTACTGACAAAACTCCACTATTTCACCGAAAGCCATGATAAAGATGAGAAGAGGTCAGTGAAACAGCAGCAAAAAGGATGGGCACAAAGGCTGGAATCGGATTTTAAACCATTAAGAGAGACGGCCGGTAAATTTATGGATCAACTGAAGAGAATCCTGAGAACTCCTGATGAAAATTACCTGACATTGCTGAATACCCGGTTGGAAGCTGCCAGGGGCTATTTTGAACCCCTTCTTAATGGTTTTTCAGAACGGATCTTTAAACAAATCAGGATGTTGGAAAAGCAGAAAAAGATCAAAGCGTATCTTACGGAATTGAGGGATATGGAACGGCTCTTCTTCAAACAGCGGCAGGTCGTCTATAAAGCGGAAGAACTTATCCGGTCTGCAATCCAGGATAAAGAGTTCTCGAAAGAGACCCTGCTGGATTCAATGCTATATAAAGGGCGGGCTGAACAGATCGGGAAGAACGTTAAGGAAGTTAGGGACGTTAAGGGAGTTAAGAAAGACAAGAAAGACAAGAAGGGGAAGAACGAGAAGAAAGATGGACGTAAAACGAGTGAGATCAGTTTTGATTTATACAGGGAGGGGAAAAGCATTAAAGAGATTGCTGCGGAGCGCTCACTCGCTGTTTCGACAATCGAAGGTCATCTTATCCAATATGTTGCAAAAGGGTTGATTGATGTTTTCCGATTGGTGGATCAGGAAAAAGTTGCCAAAGTACTTAAAATAGCAAAGGAAATTGACACGATGAGCCTCGGCCCTTTAAAAGATCGCCTGGGAGAGGAAGTCACCTATAGTGAGCTTCGTTTTATCATGGCGTACAAACTCTCGAAGACGGAATGATCCTGTAGGGACGCATAATTGCGTCCATTTCATCAGGACGCAATTATGCGTCCCTACAGGATCATTTTATAAATCCTCTATTCCGCATCAGCGGCGTAATATCCGGCTGGCGGCCGCGGAAATTGACGAACATCTGGTTTGGATCCATGGTTCCATCCCTGGATAAGATATTGTCGCGGAATGATTGCGCGGTTGCTTTGTCAAATAGCCCATTTTCCTTAAAGGCCTCAAAGGCATCGTTATCCAGAACAGCCGCCCATTCGTAGCCGTAATAACCGGCATCATAGCCCCCGGTGATGTGTATGAAATAGGTGCTCCGGTAACGGGGCTTGATTTCCGGGATCAGGCCTTTACCGGTGAGGAAGTCATTCTCAAATTTACCGATATCGAGCAGTGCGGTATCTGTTTGGGTATGAAATGCCATATCGAGGTAACAGGCAGCGAGGAATTCGGTCGAAACAAAACCCTGATTGAAGTGGCTGGTTTTATTCATTTTTCCGATCAGTTGATCTGGGATCGGTTCACCTGTCTGATACTGGCGGGCATAGGATTTCAGCACTTCGGGTTCGGTGCACCAGTGTTCCATGATCTGACTGGGTAATTCCACGAAATCCTGTGCTACGAATGTGGTGCTTAGGGTATTGGCTGCAAAAAGGGCTTCCAGGGAGTGACCGAATTCGTGGAAGTGAGTTCGGGCTTCATCCAGGCTGATCAGTGCGGGTTTATCTCCGACAGGCCTGGTAAAGTTCCCAACCATGGTAATAACCGGGGTGATTTCCTTGCCATCTTTTACCCAATGATCACGGTATGCACCGCACCAGGCGCCCTGCTGTTTGCTTGAGCGCGGGAACAGGTCCATGTATAGAATCCCGATATGGGAACCATCTGCTTCCTTGACTTCATAAGCCATTGCTTCGGCATGGGGTTTCGGGATGCTCACGATTTCGGTGAAAGTAATTCCGTATAATTTGTTTGCCACATCAAAGGCGCCATCCCTGACATTCTCCATCTTGAAATAGGGGCGCAGTTCGTTTTCATCCATATCGTATTTGGCTTTTCGCAGTTTTTCGGCATAATACCACCAGTCGCTGCTCTCGAGTTTGAATTTCCCACCCTCCTTAGTGATAATCTGTTGCATCTCTTCGCGGTCGCGGATAGCAGCAGGAATGGCAGCAGCCCAGATCTTATCCAGAAGTGCAAACACGTTTTCCGGAACCTTTGCCATCCTGGGTTCAAGAACAATATGTGCATGAGTCTTATAGCCCAGCAGTTGAGCTCTTTGTGCCCTGAGACTGATTATTTTGGCCAGTGTTGTTTTATTGTCTTTTCTATTTCCGTTGTTTCCACGATTGAGGTATCCCTCATACAATTTCTTTCTCAGATCGCGATTTTCAGCATATTGCAGGAAAGGGGTCATGCTGGGACGGGTAGCGGTAAAAATCCATTTGCCTTCCATCCCGGCTGCTTTTGCTGCTTCTGCAGCACCGGCTATTGCGCCTTCGGGCAAACCGGCCAGATCCTCTTTCTTGTCGATAACCAATTTAAAATCATTGGTTTCCGACATCACATTCTGGTCGAACTGAACGGTAAGAACCGATAATTCGGAGTTCAGCTTTTTCAGTTCCTCTTGTTTCTCAGGACTCAGGTTGGCTCCGTTACGGACAAATCCCTTGTAAAGATTTTCGAGGATATAGGTTTGAGCGGCATCGAGATTGAACTTCTTCTGATTTTCATAAACCGATTTTATCCGGCTGAAAAGCTTGGGGTTCAGGCTTATGGCATCACTATGTGCCGATAATTTCGGAGAAATATCTACTTGAATCTGTTGCAGTGAGTCATTGGTGTTGGCTTCGGCCAACCCAAAAAATATTCTGGATACCCTGGCAAGGAGTTCACCGCTCTTATCCAGTGCCACAATGGTATTTTCGAAAGTGGGTTCCACTTTATTGTTTATGACGGATTCAACCTCTTTCATGTGTTCCTCCATACCGAGTGAAAATGCCGGGGTATAATGATGAGGCTTGATAAGATCAAACGGCGGAACGCCGAAAGGGGAAGAAAACTCAATAAGCAGAGGATTATCCATAACGGTTGGTTTTGTGCTCGTCTGGCAGGAAAATAGTACGCTCAGGAAAACGAGGCAGGTAAAAATGATTTTCTGTTTCATACGATTTGCGATTTATGTAAATATACTCACTTCGTTCGTTAATTATGCTCGCTAGCGCTCGCTAATTATTTAACAAAGAGCTTGATAATGAGGTACGTACCTCCACTCATCACGATCGTTGCCGGGATGGTGAGTACCCATGCGAGAACGATATTCCCGGCAACCCCCCAGCGTACTGCACTGAGCCGTTTTACCGAACCCACGCCCATGATTGAACCGGTGATGGTATGTGTTGTGCTCACCGGGATTCCGCCGAGTGTGCTGCCGATTACGGTCAAGGCTCCTGCTGTTTCTGCACAGAATCCCTGAACGGGTTTCAGATGAGTGAGTGAGGTGCCTAGGGTTTTTATTACCTTCCATCCTCCGGCCAGGGTTCCGGCACCGATAGTCAGATGGCTGGCAAAGATGACCCAGGTGGGTACATGGAACTCTCCCTGCAGATACCCGGTGCTGAAAAGAAGGATGGTGATGATTCCCATGGTTTTCTGGGCATCGTTGGTTCCATGCCCCAAGCTGAAAACAGCTGAGGATACGAGCTGCATGACCCGGAAAATCCCATCGACCTTTCGGGGGGAACGTTTTCGGAATAACCACATCGTTCCAATCATGATCAGGCATCCAAGGAAAAATCCAATGATCGGTGAGAGGAAAATAAACAATGTTACCTTGATGAGACCTGCAGCTATCAGCGCCTTGGTGCCACCGATCAGCAGGGCCGGACCGACCAATCCGCCAATCAGTGCATGAGATACGCTGATGGGCAGGCCGAAATGGGTGCAGGCATACACCCAAACAATCGCTCCGATCAATGCCGACAGAACGACATATTCATTAATGACATTAGCATCGACTATTCCTTTTCCAATGGTTTTTGCAACATGTACCCCAAAAATGAAAACAGCGGAAAAGTTCCAGAACGCTGCCCAGACAACCCCCTGGGTAGGCGTCAGTACTTTTGTGGAAACAACTGTGGCAATGGAGTTTGCAGCATCATTCATTCCGTTCAGGAAATCAAATGAAAGTGCGATGACTATAATTATTATTACTAGGATTGACATACTGATTAGTTAGGCTGATTTAATAATAATGGTCTTCAGGATATCTGATACGTCCTCAATTGAATCGACAGCCATTTCGAGTGATTCAAGTATTTCCTTATTTTTTATCAGTTCAATCGCATTGGTTTCGGTTTCAAACAATTCAGATAAGAGCTGGTGATAAATATCATCGGCTACATTTTCCAGCTCGTTGATCTTAACGCAGGCATCTGAAATTTTTCCGGGCTTTTTAAGGTTGTGGAGTTCATTTGCGGCAACTTTGATTTGTTCACAACCCCGGATAATAATAACTACCATCTCTTTAAACTGCGGGAGCATTTTTTTCGGCTTGTATAATTTGATCTGCTGGCTTGTGGTATTAATAAAATCCAGTACATCGTCCATCTTGGAAGTGAGTTGATGGATGTCTTCCCTGTCAAACGGGGTAATAAAGGTTGTATCCAGGGCATCGAACACTGCATGAACACTGCATGGGCGATGTCATCGGCTTTTTTCTCAAGATTTTTTATCTCACGGAAAAGATCGTGCTGCATTGCCGGTTCAGTACTCTCCACAATTTTGAGTAAAACCCGGGCTGAATCAGTGATCAGATCGGCCAGACCTTCAAAGAACGGAAAGAATTTTTTTTCCTTGGGGAGAAGAATTTTTTTGATGAATCCGCTTGCCATATTCTGTTTGTTATTAAAGTGTTAAGCTGATTTTATGATGATGGTTTTCAGAACATCTGAAACATCTTCTATCCGGTCGGTGGTGGATTCCAGGGTTTCGAGGATTTCTTTATTCTTTATGAGTTCGATTGGATCGGTTTCAGTATCAAATAGCTCAGATATCAGCTGGTGATAGATATCATCTGCAACATTTTCAAGTTCATTGATCTTTACACAGGCATCATTGATTTTGCCCGGATTTTTCAAATTATGTAATTCCGGAACCGCAATCCGGATCTGCTCGCACCCTCTGACTACAACCAGGCACAGTTCGCGATACTGCGGGAGCAGTTTCTTCGGCTTATAGAGCTTGATTTGCTGGCTCGTGGCGTTAATGTAATCGAGAACGTCATCCATTTTAGAAGTTAACCGCTGAATGTCCTCCCGGTCGAATGGCGTGATGAAGGTGGTATCGAGTGTGTCGAAAACCTGGTGAACGATATCATCTGCCTTGGTTTCCAATAGTTTGATCTCACGAAAAGTTTCTTCCTGTTTTGAAGGTTCATTATGGTCGATAATCCTTGCCAGGAGGTGGGCAGATTTTGAGATTAATTCTGCCATATCTTCAAACATCGGAAAAAACTTCTCTTCCTTGGGCAACAAAAGCTTTCTTAAAATACCTTTAGCCATAATTATCAGATTTAGAAATGTTTAGGAAGGACAAGGCTGAAAAAAAACATCCAGTAAGTTAATCTTTTATTATTTCGGTTACTGTCTCCTGATGCGATTTTTTATGCGGCGGATGCGGGTTCCATCCTGCAATGCCGAGCATGATAAAAAATCCTACGATATAAGCCACCGTTACGTGCCAGCCTTTTTTGAGGTAAGTGAAAGTGTTTTTGGCTTCGGGGTACATGTTCGATAAGGCAACACCGGCCGATGACCCGAACCAGATCATGGAACCGCCGAATCCGACCGCGAAGGATAGAATGCCCCAGTCATAGCCACCCTGTTCCAGACAGAGTTTGGTGAGCGGGATATTATCGAAAACGGCCGAAACAAAACCCAGACTGAAAGAGCTGAACCACGAGGCTTTGGGAAGTTCTTCAACCGGCATTAACGAGGCAATCGTAACCAGGGACATCAGGAAAACTGTTCCACGCCATGCATTTTTCATTTCATACCAGGGGGTTTTCCTGAAAGCGGCACCGGCCAGAATAGCAATCCAGACACCCAATGCCGGAAAATCGAGCAGGTAATTGGATGAGATGGCTCCAACTAATATCATTAAAACGATGAGGAGTTTACCTTTATCAACTCTTATTCCCGCATCATTGCTGGCATGAATCGCATGATATTTATGCTGTTGCCGCGCTGCCACAATCCCAAATATCAGAAAGGCGCCAATCGAACCATAAAAAGCGTGGAGCACCCAAACCGGATTAACTCCATCAATCCACATCAGGGTAGTGGTGGTATCTCCTACAACCGATCCGGCACCACCGGCATTACTGGCTGCTACGATGGCCGCAAGAAAACCCAGATGAACTTTGCCTTTGTACAGAACCATCGCCATGGTACCCCCTATCATCGCAGCAGCGATATTATCGAGGAAGGACGATATGATCATAACAATCAGCAGCAAAACCAAGCCGCCGGTCCATCCGTTCGGAAGGTAATTCGGCAGTATATCCGGCACCCTCGACTCTTGAAAATGCTTCGCCAGGATGGCAAAGCCAAACAGCAACCCCAGCAGATTGAGCAGGGTCCGCCACTCTCCTTCGCGCTCAGGAGTGCCCAGAATATGCCCGGGCAGATTAAATCCGGAGTCGAAAATGAACCTGAAGGCAAGAACTACCACCAATCCGGTGAGTGCCACCTGCATGGTATATTTATGGAACACGGCTACACTCAGGAGCGTCAGTGCAAACAGAATAAACTCCACCCTCACCGGCCCGATCGACGGAACTACTCCGGTGCCTGCTGCAAAGGATGCAAGTGGAATAAGAAGGAAGACCAACAAAAACGCGGTAATGCGTAATCCTGTGATTTTTGATATGGATGTTAACATGAATCAAATAATTTTAAGGCGGCTAAGGTATCACCAATATTGATACGTTATCCGGATTCCTGACAAAAGGCAGTATGACTTTTGTCACAAACAAATTGATATTAAAGTAAAAATTTTGAGATTCCAATTTAGA
>JBBAAF010000092.1:0-15444 GCA_041658425.1 Bacteroidales bacterium
AACCCCAAACCAAACTCTACTATGGAATATTTTTCCCAAGACGTGAAACGGTCTTTGCACAGATTGTGTATTTTTCCTCTAAGTTATCTACTTTTATGTTCGGTTACAAAACCGAGGGGACTCTACAATTACTTCCGCCAACCTTCAACCTCTTTGCTTTCGCGGAGCATATCACGGACATTATCAATCTCCGGTGATTCTGAGACGGCTTTCCAATTGAATTTTTCATCAAACGGGTCAAGGGCTTTTGCCGGGTCGAATATCCGGATATCAACCGGAATGGCCTGATAAGGCGTAAAATCAGGAACATTGGTAAACATATCAGACAAATCGGTGGCACCGGCATCATACTGGTTGAGATAAGGTATTCCGTGGATATTCCAGAAGGTTTTAAAAATGCTGCCGAAACTGACGTGTGTATGAGAAACGTAATTCTTTTTGGCATAAGGAGATATCACCATCAGTACACTTCGGTGTGCATCCACATGATCTGCCCCACCCTGCGCATCATCCTCAGTGATTACAATCGCCATGTTTTTCCAGTAAGGGGTGTGACTCAGGAATTCCACTAATCGCCCTACAGCCAGATCATTATCACACATATAGCTCTCGCGGAACGGATACCCTGCTTCCGGCCGCTCACCGGCACCATGGTCGTTCGGGACGATTATGGTCATGAAGGAGGGAAATTCGGGGCTGGCTCCAATGGTTAATTGTTGTCGGTTGTCAGTTGTCGGTTGGGCCCATTTCTCATTATACACCTTGATAAACTGATCGATCCGGAACTGGTCGGGGATAGCCATATTATAGGTAGGGTAAACTCTGGATGTATTGGCAAAAAGCGGTGCGGGCATCGGGAAGTTGGCGAGGTGCCGGATTCCGGTGTACTTATATTCAGGCTGATAGGCTCCGGGCTCAAACATGATAGTGAACCCAAAGTTGAAGAATGGGATTTTGTTGCGGTCGAGGTGGTCCCACATAGAGCCTGCTTCGTTATAATCCTCCGGGTAAATGGCACCTGCAGCACCCGTAAAGCCAAGATTACCTGGGGCTTTTGAAGCAGCCACGTAATCCCGGTTACCGCCATAACTGGCCGGTACAGTGGCTTCCACCCATTCATTCGGATAAGTATTTACCAGCCAGCGATGTCCGTCGGCCGATACATCCGAATCCACATAAAAGTTATCCGACATCGCAAAACGGTTGACCAGGGAGAGGTGATTGATCATGACATCAGCCTTGTCAATAACCAGATTTTTAGCCTTGTTGGTAAAGGAAACCCCAGCACCATACCTGGCCATGGAAGGCTCACCATGGGCAGCTTTCACCTGTCCGAATATCTCATCGAACGTGCGGTTCTCCTTGGAAACAAAAACGATGTATTTGATCGGTGATTTGGAATACCCCGGATACAAAGGGACCGGGTTATCTTTCCGGGAAGCAAATGATGGATCGGTCGACTTTTTCATCAGGAAGTTCATTGAAACCACCTCTTTTGTCAGACTTTTAAGTTTCCGGTCCGACGGTATATCCAAAACAGTTACTGATCCTTTCATGAGGCTTCCGATATAGGTGCCTTCCGGTCCTTTCAGAAAATCCGGGCCGCCATTAGGGCCGCTTCCATAACCTTTTGCATTAGATACGATTAGCTTCTTCCCATCGGGTGAAACCTGGATCTTTGCCGGGAACCAGCCGACGGGGATGTGGCCAATCACCTGTTTCGAAGGAATGTCGATAACGGCAACAGCATTGATACCGGATTCAGCGACAAACAGGCGTTTCTGGTCCGGTGAAACTGCGAGCCCAAAGGGTATAATTCCCCTGAAACTGCGCAAACGCTGGTCCAGAATGAGCGGAATCGTATGAAAAACGGTATCTGTCCGGGTATCGAGGATAGAAATATTGTCGTTGTTCCCGTTGCTGACAAAAACAAAGTCATCCGTTGCTACAACGGAATTCGGACTTGAGCCGCCCACCGCCGGAAAATCTTCCAGCATTTGGCCAACCAGGTTGCCGGTTTTAGCCTTTACTGTTACTTTAGGATTAGCCTGGTCGCTAACGTCAATGGTCCATACTGAGAAGGATTCCGGTGTATTGGGTTTTCCCAGTCCCGGGATATTAACAGAATCGTTGTGAATGCCTTCTTCAGCTTCTTTGGAAAGGTATGCAAAAGCCGGGAAACCAAGGGAGGTTTGATCGAGGCTATCTTTATTCAGACTGGCGATGCGGGTATATTCATACATACCAACGTTAGCAACATATACTTTCTTTTCGTTTGGTGAAAGACATACGCCAAAAGGGTACCGTCCGGTATTCACCCGGTGCAAGATTTCCTTTTTTACCGGATCGATAATCAGGAGTATAAAATTAATCTGATCCACTGCATAGAGCCGGTCTCCGGCCTTGTTCAGAGTCATGTCGCCGATGTAGCCATGTGAATAATCGCGTTCGGCTGAAACGGTTCCGCATGGAATAAAACCTTTTTCCTTACCGGTTTTCAGGTCAAACAGGTAAATTTTATTTTCCTGTCCACCAGACACATATACCGTTTGATTATCCGGTGAGATCGCCAGGCCCATAAAAACGCTGGCCAGGACTCCTCTATCGGTTTCTGCTCCTGGAGGAATCTGTTGGATCTCAGGATAGTCTGATTGAATGTTATGTAATATCGTGATTGACAGCGGGCTGGTTCCCGAATTGGCTGTAACTGCCGTTTTGCCATCGGGGCTCAGGCAAAGCCCATACGGATGCGGAGCTGTGCGAAAAGTGTGCCCGAATGGCTTAATTAACCGTCCGTTAGGAATAACCGAGACCCCTGTTGTATCCATTTTAGTGTATTGGTCACCGGCCGGCGACTCAACGATCCAGAGGGTATTGGGGCTTTTGCAGGAGAAAAAGCCGAGAAGGAGCAGGAAGCACAAGATTGAATTTTTCATACCTACGAAATTAATATTCTATCTTTGTTTTGGGTAATGATTTAATAAAAACCGAACCATAGCATCTATGTATTTTACTGAACAGCAAACCATCCCTTCACAGTGGCGAATGTTGATTTTCGGAGGTAAATACATGATTATCCTGAGGATGACCAACGGCCGTCTTTTATCATTCACCACCAACAAGCCCCAGGAACTGAGTTCTTTCCTGCAGAATTTGCCGGATGGGGCGCCTCATGTAAAAATTGAGGTATAAAAAGAGGAAGGTTGAATGTAGAGATTCGAAGACCAATCCTGAATTCTGAAGTTAAAGATTCAGGTAATCGGTAATTGGTTATCGTTTATGTTGTCACTCGTCATCTGCCTCCTGCCGGCAGTTTATCAAGCCACCAGGCTGTCCACAATTTCCTCAATTGAGTGGATGTTCCTTCCCTCTCATATATTCCGTGTGAGCGCATAGGGTATTCCGATCTGACGGTAAATGCTTTTGCGCCATTCGCGTCCTCTCGGGGTTTTAGTTCCGCGGTTGTCGACACTCATAATGATGAAGCCCTTCTGCGCCAGGTATGATTGAAGAGGTCGCCCCCACCCCAGTTATCCTGAACGGTAGCACCGGCGGGTTCGCCATAAATGTTAAAAATAACCGGGTATTTTTTTGCAGAATCAAAGTCATAAGGCTTGATCATAAAGCAATCCAGTTCAACTCCCGGTTCCACCGGAACGCGGAAGAATTCTTTCGGCCGGATTTTCAGGGCGGCAAAGCGTGACTTGATCTGGTCGTTATTCTCCAGTACCCTGACCAACTTATGAGCAGGCAGTGAAACGAAGTTTATCGTATTTGGAGTGGTCACATTGGAATAGGTTTGAATGGCGAATTTTGCATCAGGTGATACCTGGTAAGCATGCTGTCCGGGCTGGTTCATCGGACTGATCCGTTCGGGCTTGCTTTTGCCATCGAGTTTGCTGCGATAGAGGTAGCGCTGAATCGGATTATCCGGCGAAGCAATGAAGTATACATAGCCGCCTTTCTCATCAATACGCTGAATATCTACTACATCAAAGTTTCCGGGCGTTACATCCTTCACCTGCAGTCCATCCCTTGAAACCAGGTACAAATGAAGCCAACCATCACGCTCACTGCTCCAGGTAAAAAACTTACCACCCTGCATCCATTGAGTGTCATCCTGAATATCAAGAAATGCCTTATCAGTTTCAGTTCGTTGCCCAGTTGCTTCAGTTTCCTGGTTTTCAGATCCATCACCCAATAATCACCTTTGGTGTTATAACGCCAAACCCGCTGGGTATTGGTAAAGATCATCAGTTTGGTTGCATCATCCAGGTAGGTTTTGCTGACTTTAAAAATATCCGGATGCAGTTCTTGCATATCAGTACGATAGGACCCGATGGCATTAATGTGAACACCAGGCTTCAAGCTGTTTACCTCCCTGTGCACCGCATCCAAAAATTGCCACTTCTGAGGCATCCTGATTTGCCAGATAAGATGTGGCAAGTCCAGATGCAGCCGCGGTTCTTAGAGCAGTAATATAGATTCCATCAGAAATTGACAGTATCTTTCCTGACAGCATATCGATCAGAAGAACCATTCCTTTTATGGTGGGAATATGTTGATTACCGTTAATATGCAATTGCGTCAATATCTTAATACTCATTCTGTTATACTGGCTCAGGAATGCTGGCTTAAAAAAAATGGACATAGAATCATCGGGCGTTGAAACCACAACTCTGTTTGGAATATATGCCGATTCCTCAGATAAAATACGAAAAGCTATCTCCATAAGCCCGATAGCTCTGGTCATAGAAACATGCGATTTAATGGTGGAACGATCAATTATCGTTATTGAATCCGGATCAGATAGAATTTGATGCATATTGGCGCTTTTTGGATTGTATAGTTTAAAGTTATAGGTCATTTTGACGATTATTCAACACCATCTTATCATAAGTGGCCGCTATCTTAGCCCTGCTTTCCGCAATCAACTGAAGCTATCAGGATTAATGAATTGTAATTGGATAAAATACAATCCATTTGCGCTAACATTCTTGCAATCGTTTGCTAACAATCAGACTACTTTTATACATGAATCTTTTCATTTGTTTTGGTTAAACATTCTTAGATTGGCTGAAAAGAGGCCGCATGAAAAGGCGGCCTTTTTTTTTACTTTCGCAACGCAATATTCTGATGGAACACCCAGCCCCTGGCTCCATAGTGCTCTTTTGCCACCTGGAAGCCCTGGTCGGTCAACTCTTTTACCAACCTGATCAGAGGTTCTGCACAATCCGACAAATTTCCGGATTCAACGGGCCAGTAATTCATTTCCGTATTGATGTTTGTCGTATACTTTGAGTCCCAATGGGATTGCCCTCAAAAATCATTTTTTGAATATCAGGCAGCACTTTATACCCCCCCTTCACAACGGTTGAATAGGGGCCTCCGGACCAATAGGTTTCTTCGTTTAACTGAATGCGTTCTTCACCATTTTTGCCGAAAACCATGGCACCCAGGCGGCTGTTGCCTACCGGTAATGCTTCTTCCCATACTTTTGCGGGTGCCTCATACCACAAAAGTGTTCCGGGATTAAAGCTCTTATTATCAATGTTCTTTGATAAGTCGATCTGTTGTCCGTTCAAATTGATCTGGCTGCAAAACAGCATTACGCTGAATGTGATTATGGGTTTCATTACCTCATGCGTTTTATGTTGAATACTTATGATCCAATTTGGGTATCAAGTTACTTCGGATCGGCTTAGGTTCATCAAGGTTTGTTAACAATTTAAGAACTTTCTTACGGGTTGTGGTAAGGATTCAAATAACTAACTAATTGTTGTATATTTATATGTCTGTCAAAAAAGCAACTACCAAAACACCTTGCAATCATGAAAACTTTAATTTCATTAATGTTTTTAATCTTATCCGGAACCTGTTTTTCCCAGGAAACTTTAATGGAATCTGACACAATCCGGAAGGATGCCCTTAATGTTTACATGGATGCTTCCATCTACATCAAAAAGGAGATAACATTTATTAATTATGTAAGAGATCTCAGGGTTGCAGATGTTTATGTAATCCCGGCCTGGCAGCCTACCGGGTCCGGCGGAGGAAAAGAAACATATTTTTTTGTAGGCCAGAATAGGTTTGCAGGCATGAATGATACTGTTATGATATCCCATTCACCTGATGAAACAGATGAAGTCAGACGGATAAAGACCGTTAAAATCCTTAAGATGGCACTTATGCGCTATGTGCTGAAAACACCTCTTACTGAGTTTTTTGATATTCGGTTTACAGAACAGATGGAGGAAACAGTGACCACAGATAAATGGAACAACTGGGTGTTCCGGACCAGTATATCCGGGTTAATGAATGGCGAGAAAAGTTATAAATCCACCGTAATGAATGGCAATTTCGATGCAGAAAGGATTACTGAAAAAAATAAAATTATTGTAGGTTATAGTTATGGATGGAGTGATAATAAGTATAAAATAGGTGACCTGGTGATTAATAGTTTCAGCCGGAGTCAATATGCAAATATTCAGTATGTTAAAGGAATAAATGAACACTGGTCGGTGGGTTCCTCAGCCTGGGTAAATTCTTCAATTTATAGTAATTCCGATTTTTCTTTGATATTTCGACCGGCCATAGAATATAACATTTTCCCTTATGCACAGGCTACCCGGAGGCAATTCAAATTTCAGTATGGAATTGGTTATGAATATTATAATTACCGCGATACCACAATTTACAATAAAGTAATTGATAATCTGGGTTCTCAGTTACTCTGTGTAGCCTTTAAAGTTGTTGAGAAATGGGGATCAGGAAATATAAGTCTTGCATGGAAAAATTATCTGCATGATTGGAGCAAAAATCATCTCAGTTTTATTGGCAGATTCGATTTACGGTTAGCAAAAGGATTATCATTTAATATCGGCGCTGGTGTCTCACTTATTCACGATCAGTTTTCACTCGAAAAAGGGGGCTCAACTTTTGAAGAAATGCTTTTAAGAAGAAAAGAAATTGCAACTCAATATACCTATAATACGACCTTTGGATTTACATTTACATTCGGATCTATTTACAATAATGCAGTAAATCCACGATTCGGAGTTGATATCTATTAATCTGATTTTATTGATATTTGTTATCGAACATTTTTTCTTGTTATTCGCTGAACGGTTTGTATCGTCACCGGGCCGAGCAGGCCGGATTCCTGGAGCGGTGAATTTTTCTTCCAGAGGCGCCAGCTCGTAAAGGTGAAGCGGCCGGTTGGGCTTGGCTTTCCTTCAAGCAGCCATTGCGGCCATTTTTTAAGCGTTCCATCCTCTTTTCGTTCACTGTCATCCGGCAGGAGTTCGTCTCCGATCATTCGGTTCACCATCAGGTTGACGACACTAACCTCCAGAACATTTTTCCCGGCCTTGACTGCATCGGTAATCTCCACGCGATAAGGTGGCTTCCAGAGAATGCCAAGGTCTTTGCCGTTAAGTTTCACCCCAGCCATAACAGCGACCTTTCCGAGATCAAGATAAACGGCCGGCTTAAGAAGGGGATTTGACATCGGTAATGGCGTGAAATCGAATACCTTCCGGTACAAAACCGTACCTGAAAAATACTTCACACCGTTATCACTGTGTTCGCTCCATGACACAAGGCTGTCGAACACCACGTTTTCAGGCGCACCCCACCCCGGTGTAAAATTCAATTCCCAGGACCCTTTGATGTCCAGCGGTTCCGGCAGATCAGATGCAACCACCTGTCGGATCTTGCCATCCACCGTCTTAATCTCGTAGGTTCCCTTTTGTAAGATTTCCTGGCTGACAAGGTCAAATGCCGGCTCTTGTATAACATCGGGCATGGCCGGTTTGTAATGAGCAAGTTTCACAATCTCCTCTGCAGTAAGCACTTTCGGGTACTGTCGGAGACCGGCAACCTGTCCCCTGAAAGCCTTTACCGCCCGGTCATGACTGACTCCAATCCCTCCATGCACAATCATCCTGCTCTTTAATCCTTTTCGGGCAAACTGCCCATTCAGATAGAGGCTTGGTGCTCCATCCTGATAAACCACCGCAACATGGGTCCAACCGGCAACCGGCGCGGCATGCACCAGGAGCGCCGGAAAATAGCTTTCGCCATGCTCATATACGCAGACCCCATTCTTGCTGACGCCGAAACCCGCGCCGGCATTATTCTCTGTCCAAACTTCATGTCCCGGTGGTGGATAAACAACATCGTTGCGTTCTACAATATTAGCTGCCAGACCATCGTTGGTTTCCTGAGGAAGCGTAATTTCAATATCCGGATTGACCCAGGCAACCATGGTAAAAGTATTGGTCATATCACTATTCTCAACTTTCGGGCCAGCTAAACTCATATTAACCAGCTCCTTCCCGTTTCGTTTGACTGAAACGATCTGTTCAGAAGCCTTCACTTTGCCTTTTTTGAATACGATAAACATTGAACCGGATGGCTCGAACTTCAGTGGAATAAGAGTGCAACCGTCAGATTCTTCAAACACTGAAATGGGTTCCATATAGCCGGTTTCGGGGTACCAGGCTTCAGGGCTCTTACCGCTCACACGGAAGGTGCAAACAGCTTCAACAGACTGCTGGTCAGCACTGGCGATAAAATATACATCCTTGTCGTCCATCACGCGATGGATATAACGTATTGGCCGGCTTGCAATGAAATCAGGCTGAACCCCCATGGCAGTCAGAACCCCGGAGGGAGTCTTACCTGCCACCACCCGCCCTTTACCAACCTTTCTGTCGGTTTCAGGACCTGGACCCCACAACTTCTCCACCAGCCTTTTAACTTGAGCATCGCATTCCGGATATCCTGAAAGACCAGGAGATTTGGCCGGAGGTTTTCCAACAATCGTTGCACCAGCCTCAACCAGGTCTTCAATCTTCTCCAGCATCTGAAGGGTCATAGCCTCAACATCAGGTAACACTAAAAGGCGATATTTCATACCTGAAGGCAAATCCAAAACTCCGCGTTTTACAGTTACATTCTTCAAAAAGGCCTGCGGGCTGATGCCGTCATAATCATAACCTGACAATCTCAGCGTTTTAAATCGTTGCATCGGTTCCTCCGACTGAAGGCTGAGTACATCGGCAACAAACCTTCCTTGCCTCAACAAGTACTGACATCGGGTAACGTATTTATGCCATGCTCTGGAATCCTCCCACCAGGTCTGAGTCCGTTCATAGTGCAATCCCCATGGACCCATTGTCATTCCCGGTCTGCGGTCCTCAACCCAGGGTTGCATGGCATAACGATGCACAATAAACCTGTTTATTCCATCGCAAAAAGCACGATCGCCCAGTGCTTTGATATTGGCCGGATGCGCCATCCAGCGTTCGCCATCGTCAGCCGTAAAAGCTTCAGCCCCGACAACCGGTTGGCCATTTACATGTGCTGCTGAGGCCATCGACTTCAGCGACCAAAAGAGTCCGCCGCCGCCTGGCCACCAGAATTCACCTATCGGTTCCTCGACATAATTAGCAACATCGAGGTCGTTGGCAGGTGTCGTATAGGCCTCCATGGAGAGCCTCAAGCCATCCTTGTTGGCCAGCTTTCGCAGGTGGCCAATGTAGTTTTCCGCCAACAGGTCCGACACCGTCTGCCGAACGTCCCACAGAAACCGTTCGGAGATTTCCAGGTTATCCACAATCCGGCCGGTCAGCACCGGCATGAAGGTCATCATATCATAACCGCGCAACCTCCTAAATTCTTCACGCATTTTCGGGGTCCAGTTCTGCGCGCCAACCTCCCAGCTGTCAACATGCGTCGTGGCAAAAGTTTTTCCAGCCAGTGAACCGACATCCTTGACCAGCTTCCCGATCATTCCATTGTAATTTGCCTCAACACCTTCCTTGCTAAGTTTGTCACACTCAGGACCCATACCGGTAGCTGGTGCGGGATGATTTTTCCTGCCTGTGAATGTATGGCCAAAACGAATCACTGTCCATTCTCCGGATGCTGATCCCTGCAGTGACGGAGCATCCCAGGTGAGCTTCCCGTCCTTATCCATTTGTGACGTCAGATCGATAATCCTTTCTCTGGCTATAACAGATTCTGCGGGAACGCTGGAAGCCGGGGTGGCTTTAACACTGCTGGCATACGTTGTGCCCCACGACATTCCCTTGTCAGTCAAATTCTGTATACGATAGGAGAGATTCGCCGGATCCTTTGCTGTTGGAAAAGCAAGCACGGCGATATCCCGGTAGAACTCATCTTTTACGAGAGGTTTGGGTAACTCCCCTTCAAATTTCACTCCTCCCGGAACCTGCTTTTCGCTGGTAACTACTACCTGCATGGCCTTGTCGAGCGGCACCCACGGGCCGCCGCTTCCGTTCCAGCCCGCATCGTTGTTCATGTTCACTTCGATACCCAGCCGGTGCGCTTCCGACACCATGTGTTTGAATAGCTCCCGCCACTTGTCACTCATGAAAGCCACCGGTCCCACCGGTGCTCCCTGGTCAACCTCCATGATCAACACGCCTCCGATGCCAACCCGTTTCATCGCCTCCAGGTCGGCGGTGATCCCCTCACTGGTAATATTGCCATTGAGCCAGAACCAGTACACCCATGGCCTGACATTATCGGGCGGCGTCACAAAGTTCTTGGCAATATCATCTCCCGCTTTCGTTTTCCCGTCCAACGTGCACATTGTCAGACCAATCCCGGCCAATGCGCACAAAATCAGACCCGACATCATGATTTTTTTCATAGTATTGTTTCTCCCCATAAATTCATCAGCATCCTATGTTTGACTTCTTTGCCAATAATGCCTGGCCGTTATTACCAGTCAAGTCCCCTGATCTGTACCGGACCTATCAGGCCAGATTCCTGCATATCGCCGTAACTGTTGTTGATCAGGTTGGCAATCCTTACCCGGATCTCATTCCGCCCCGGCTTGACAACGCCCGATATATCAAATACATGCGGACCCCACATTTTTGCCCCCACTGATTGTCCGTTAATCCATACCTCAGCCACATGGCAAACTTTGCCCAGATCGAGGAACATCTGTTTATCAATCTTTTCGATATTGATCGACTTATAATAATCCATCAAACCGCTGAACTTCTGCAAGCCCCAGACTTTCCAATCTTCCAACTGCTTTTCTATACCGGCAACAAATTCTGCTGGCGGGGTTAACGGGAATTCCATGGCGGGCTGAATCCCTGCATCGTAAGTCACTTTCCAGGTACCGGTCACAGTGATCAGGTCTTGAGCTTCGGGTTTTTCGTTCACCTTATTTACCGGGGAATCCGGGTCAAGGACAAGCCAGTAGGCTTCGAGCGGTTTGAACGTAAGCCTGATATTGCTCCCATCGTCAACATCCATGGAAGAGATTGTCCTGATTTCGCCGGTCTCGCAATCCCATATCGAGGCCGCACCGTGTGCACCGCTAATGTTGACTTCACAAACCTGTTTCTGATCACCATTGTTCACCATCCAGAAGAAATCTTTCCCATCGATGCGCCGGTGTTGCTGGAGCATCGGGAAGGCACCTGATGAAAATCGAACCGTACTTTCCAATCCCGCGTCACTCTTGCCCAGCCATGACTCCAGGCTATCCGTGCAAGCAGTAAAAGTGGGCATTGCTTTGAGCGCATCCATCAGTTTCTTCATCTTCGGATCGTTCATGCCATTGTCGGCAGAGGCGAGGGGCAACTCGCCCAGGCAATAAACCCTTCCACCGGCTTTTGCAAAATCAACGATCTTTTTTGCTGCCTCCAGGGTTAGAATTTCCACTTCCGGCAAAACAATGGTACTAAAAGCAAATGTCCCGAGAACCAACTTACCCTTCTTTAACTTCATCTGTTTCAGATAGTAGCGGTCGCCCACCAGAAACTCCACCCGGGCATTAGTAAGGTCATTAATAGCCTCGGCGTACACTTTGTCGATCGCATTGATTCTTTTGCCGTTGACTAGATTTTCTGTAAAGGACCACATCCCGTTAACATCCAGCAATGGCGCATTAGCATTGATCCAGGCCGTTTCCATCGGGTTATACAGCAGAACATCCGGCACAGTGGATCCCATCGAATTGATGTAACTGGCACGACGCGTAAAATCGGTCCAGAGATGCATATAGGGAAACATCGGGCTTTCGTTATACCAGTCGGGAGGCCATGGATTGCCGCTCAATTTGCGGGTAGTGAACACGCCGTGCGGAATCACATGACTGACACCCCAGGCTGTGAAAGCATTGACGCTTTGCTTCAGCAATGATGGTGTAAAGGTTCCCCATAGCCCTTTCCCCGACTCAAAATCACTCGCTCCGAGAACTTCGCTGGCAAACCGGACATTTTCGAATTCTGATACGGACTGTGCTTCCTTAAAATCATGAACCCGCAAGGCTTTCAATCCCAGACAATCCTGCCCGGGCATAGTCAGTGCCCTCAGCAATTTCAGGTGGTCACCCACGCAATTGACTTGCGGTTGAATCCCCTCTTCCCACACATGGGCCGTTGTGTACATGCCACGTTTCTCATGCCAGTCCGTAACAGCCTGAAAATTACCTGCATACAGATCAGATACCAGATCAAACCACTCCCAGCGCGCCTTTGCAGAGAGCCCTTCCTCATCAGTATCCAGCATCAAAGGAAGACTGAGGCGGATATTCCGTCCATGCCGTGCCAGAAAGGAGCTATCGAGCGAACCCGACCAGGCCAGTTGCCATCCATAGTCTCCTTCATGATCGATGAAATCCCCGGGAATAGACTTGCCCATCCGGCCGCTAAAACGCTGGGCATAAGGTTCCAGTGCAGTTTTAATAAAGGCAGAACCCAAACGAGAATCAATGCTGTTGCTTTGTTGACCATCGGCAGCACCCGGATGATAATATTTATTAAACACATAAACGCGCCACATTTCACCTATAGGAACATTCCAGGTAAATGAATCCCCTGACCCGATTAATTGAAGAGTCTTACTAAGAATTAGTGCGGGCTTATACTCTTCAGCATTGGTTACCGAAGACCATGGATTGTCGCCGGTATTAGCAATCTCCCGGGCAGGTTTCCAGTTAACACATTCAAAATCCTGAAGTTCCCACCCTTTTTTGGATGAAAGAGAAGTCATCCAGGTTTGATCGGTATGGACCTTTATGGTTTTTCCATCATCAAGTGTCGCGAGCAATCCGGCAATTAATCCAAATGGCCCGTCAATATTGTTGCATTCGATCGCTAACAGGTTTTTCCCTGCATCAAGTACCTTTGTCAAATCAAAAGAAACTGGTTTTTCCCATTCCGAACCTTCACCAATACGCTGACCATTAATATAAAGGATAAAACCATTATCAGCTGTAATCCGGATACTTGCCCGGCTAATTGTTCTTCCTACCAGGATTTCAAATGAATAGCGGAACCTGCAGGAATGTTTCATTTCCTTTCCATCGGGACTCCAGATCCATTTGCCAAATTGAGCTTGCGGGGGGGTAACCTCAACAGGTTTTGCCAGCTGCGCAGCCACGGCAAAATATGATGCTGGAACCTTAACTGCTGTCCCACCGTCCGCATCGATGATCTGCCAGTTCAGCGACTCAGCCCTCAGCTCCGGATATTGTTTCAGCACCCTGCCATTTGCCTGGAAACTTGGCCACCAGTATTCATCGCAATAACCCAGATATTTTTGCTGCTTCTCAGCTTCGGTAAGCGCAGCGTCAAACGAATTGAACCACTTTTCGCCCAGCCACTCCTCGTCGGGCAGGCTCGGAGTCCCAACCATGGAATGCCGTGCATGGGCATATCCGGGATTAAAGCCCTGAGATCCCATCACCCGTGCCATCTCGGCCATTTTATCCTGATTCAGGGGTTCATCCCAGAACCAGAAAACAAACGGGGCATAGATCATGTCAGGATTGCTGAAATTCTTTCTCAGCATATCGAAAGTGACCGGCTTCCGCTGGCCAAAATTCGGGGGATTATTCGCTTTTCCGGTATTAAGTTTCGAGGAAGGATCCGAAGAGCACCCCAAAAACGCCACCAGCAGCCCAGTGAGGATAAATCCGGGAAAAAATCTGTATGCTGTTTTCATAATTTTGGATATTGAGTCAGTATTAATTTTCAGGCATATTTCCCATGTTTCAGGCATAATCCGATGAACTTCTCAACTCGCTCAGGGCTTACATCGTTTTGAATAATATGGGCCGGGGCAATCATATAACCACCATTTTTGCCCAGAACAGTGATTTTTTCGATGATGTCTTGTTCCAGTTCTTCGTCAGTGCCTTTAGGTAATAGATCCTGTTGATCGATTGCACCCCAGAAACTGAATAAATCACCAAAATTGTCCTTGATATCTTTCGGTAAATGGCCAGGAACACCGGGTTGAACCGGATTAAATACTTTAAAACCGATTTCATGGATATCGATCAGCAAATCACTCACGGCTCCGTCGCAATGCAAAATCGGGATAATATCGGGCTTCGCTTCCTTAAACCGGTCGATCATCCGTTTGTAAATGGGTTTGAGCTGATCTCTGAACGTATATGGAGGAATAATCAGACTAACCTGAGTGCCAAAATCATCGCCAAACCAAATCGCATCAACCCCTTTTTCGATCAATCGCAGTCCAATTTGGGTCTGGAATTCAGCACAGGCTTCAAACAGCGGAATAACATATTCGGTTTCCATCATCATGTCGACCAGAAGTTTCTCCATCCCGACCAACTGGTGAGCGAGAGAAAAAACGGTTACCTCGATATCGCCAAAAACAAGGTAGTCATCATGGTATTTTTTCACCAAAGCTTCTGCATCCCGGTAGCGGCCAGGTGCATCAGGATCAGGAAAATCAAAGGCCATGATATCGGCTTTGGTTTCTGCATGTGCAAGAGGATAACCGACGACCTCCACATAAATATCACCCTGACGCATCCGCATCTGGTATTCATTCAACCAGGTGCCATCAGCATCCTTTACAATTTTATAATCATCAGAAACCGATGCACCAGTAATCACAACATCACTGCCCAAGGCTACCCGCAACTCGTTGGCGCTTATGCGATAGGTAACATCTTCATATAAATTCTCCGTATACTTAACCGGGATGTTTAATACTTTACCAAAATGATCGGCCAATTGCCGGCATAAATCAAACTGGATTGGGACCCTGTCGGGCAACCCTCTGATCTTCCCGAAAGCCCGTAATATTCGTTCTCTTGAATTCATTTTTCGGCGATTAATCAAGGTAAAAAACTTCCGGTAATGGAATCGTCACCGGAGAATTATCCGGGTTAACCTCCATGATATCTGACATATAATCCCACCATTTTCGCACAACCGGATTGGTGCCAAGATCCTGGGATGATTCATTTCCGGATTGTTTTTGTACCGCAAATAATGTATTGGTTTCAATATCCAGAAAAATCGAATAATCTGAAACTCGGGAATTTTTAATTAATTCAACCAATTCAGGCCAGATTTCATCATGGCGCTTTTTATACTCGGCTTCACAACCGGGTTTCAATTTCATTTTAAA
>JBBAAF010000093.1:0-15382 GCA_041658425.1 Bacteroidales bacterium
GATTCACTATATCAATACATAACTGAACTTGTTGGCCAAATGCCCCAGCGACGTAAGGAAGTATTCACAAAAAGCAGGCTTGAAGGCTTAAGTATAAAAGAAATTGCAGAAGAACTGAAGATCAGCCATAAAACTGTGGAAAATCAATTGACAGAGGCTTTAAAATTCATCAGGACAAATCTTAACAGGGAGAATATACCCGTTATTTTATTTTTCGTGCTATTTGTCTCCTGATTTTTCGAATCGACTGGTACCTCGCAAATGAAGAGTGGATGACGAGGATCACTTCAGGGAAGTATCAGGAGTATTATGAGGGGCAGTACCATAAAAGATAAGGCGCAATTCAAAGAGAAGGATGAAGGAGGAATTTGTAGATTCGAATGAAGAATTCCGAATTCTGAGGTGCGAGATTTAGGGATTTAGAAGTAGTAAATACTATCCACTGATGGCCCTGAGTGTGTAAGTCCCTACTTAACAAGTACTTGAATCTTATAATTCGGCATTCGGAACTCTTCATTCGAATCTCAACCTTGCGCCTTGAGCCTTATTCCACGGTAACCGACTTGGCCAGGTTACGGGGCTGATCCACATCACAACCTCGCAGGACTGCAATATGATAGGCGAGCAATTGAAGGGGTATCACGGAAAGCAGGACCGAAAACTCTGGCAATGAATCAGGTACGCTGATCACATAATCAGCCAAACGGGAAATCTCCTGGTCCCCCTCTGTAACGATGGCGATGACGGTGCCTTTTCGGGCTTTGATCTCTTGTACGTTGCTAACCACCTTATCCAGAGTTTGGTCTTTGGCAGCAACAATCACCACGGGCATGTTTTCATCGATCAGGGCGATCGGACCATGCTTCATTTCTGCAGCAGGATATCCTTCTGCGTGTATGTAACTGATTTCCTTAAGTTTAAGTGCCCCTTCCAGTGCCACTGGGAAGAAAACTCCGCGGCCAAGATAGATGGCATTTTTGGTATGCTGAAAAATTTTAGCTACTTCCAGGATCTCAGAATCCTTGTCGAGAACCTGCCGGAGTTTTTGCGGGATCTGAACCAGTTCACGGATCAGCTCCTCGTACCTCTCCTGGGTCAGTGTACCGTTGTTCCGGCCCGTCATCAG
Source organism: Bacteroidales bacterium (assembly GCA_041658425.1). Classification (GTDB taxonomy): domain Bacteria; phylum Bacteroidota; class Bacteroidia; order Bacteroidales; family UBA12481; genus UBA12481. The sequence continues at coordinate 1,127 of JBBAAF010000093.1, forward strand.
GGCCATCATGATCAGCACGGTGACCTGCGCCGTAAATGCCTTGGTGCTGGCAACACCGATTTCCGGTCCGGCATGCGTATATACTCCGGCATCTGTTTCCCGGGCAATGGAAGATCCAACCACGTTGCAGATACCCAGAACGGTTGCATTCCGCTTCTTCGCCAGCTTGATGGCTGCCAGCGTATCGGCTGTTTCACCGCTTTGGCTGATAGCCAGAACGATGTCATCCGGATGAATGATCGGGTTCCGGTAGCGAAATTCCGAACTGTATTCAACCTCAACGGACACGCGGGCCAGCTCTTCAAAGAAATATTCCCCTACCAGGCCGGCATGCCAGGAGGTTCCGCACGCGATGATGATGATCCTTTTAGCTGTATATAATTTCTGAAGAACATCGTGAAGTCCGCCGAGCTGGATACCGGAAAAATCCGGGAGTACCCTGCCCCTGAAGGTATCCTGAATCGCGCGCGGTTGTTCAAATATTTCCTTGAGCATGAAATGGGCAAATCCTTCCTTGTCAATCTCTCCAATCGAAAGGTCGAGTTCGCGGATCTCAGGCTGGTGTTCAACATTGCGAAGCGTCCGGAGCAGGAGCTGATTACGGCTGATCACTGCGAAATCGTCGTCATTCAGATAAATCACATTCTGCGTATGTTCAGCCAGCGGTGTGGCATCGGAAGCCAGGAAATACTCACCATGACCGACACCGATCACCAGCGGGCTCCCTTTCCTGGCCGCAAACAGCCGGTCAGGCTCATCCTTGCATGCCACTATGATCCCGTAAGCTCCCTCAACCTTGTTTAGTGCCATCAGGATGGCAAGCTCGGCCGTCAAATCGCCTTCAAGATACAGGTGCTCGATCAGGTTAACGAGAACTTCAGTGTCCGTTTCGCTTTGGAATTCCACCCCGCGGGTTTTAAGATGACGCTTGATGGAGGCATAATTCTCGATAATTCCGTTGTGAACCAGCACAAAATGGCCGCGGAATGAACTCTGCGGATGAGCGTTCACTTCATTGGGTTCCCCATGAGTGGCCCAGCGCGTGTGCCCCATGCCTATGGTGCCGGTTTTAGGCCTGGAGATGCCGATCCGCTCCAGGTCGGCCACCTTACCTTTGCATTTCTGAACGTTGAAACCTTCACCGATCAGCACAATCCCTGCTGAATCATATCCCCGGTATTCCAGTCTCTTTAATCCGTTGATCAGAATGGGATAGGCTTCGCGAGTACCAATATATCCGACAATTCCGCACATAGGAGTTGCTCAAAAGATTATTGAAGCGGAGTATAAGTGATTACCAGTTTCATGCCGCCGTTGACCGTACCGTTTTTCAAAATCAGACGGGTTCCGCTCGTTCGTTCATCGGTTATCACCAGGAACAACCCATTATTGGCGATACGCTGATCCGGATCGGGATGGAGGATATTCTGAAGATGCCGGCCGATATTAAACCTGTAGGTTGATGTTTTGGCGTTAAAAGTGCCTCCGTAATAGGCTTCACCCAGCAGAAGGTCGTCGATAAATTCGTTTTTGCCACTGGCCCCGGCATTGAAAACCCTCAGCGATGTTGGCCGTCCGAATGAGCTAACCGTCGGATCATCAGGAATGGTTATAATCAGTTCTGCCTTGTTAATGGTGATCCCGTCATTAATCTTAGCCATAATGGCTTGCGGTATTTCCAATTTCAGATGTGATCGCAAACCGGCCATACTCTGCAGATATACTTCCGGATGGGTGTCGACGGAATCGTTGATCAGGTTCGTGATCGGTGTGCCTGAAAAATTATGATTAAACAGGTTGACCCAGCTGGAATTCGAATTGATAACCACATCATATTTAAGAGAATCGTTAGCAACATTATGATAATACAGGGTAAGCCTTGATTTCCCTCCCGTGAAGTCGAAATAGACTATAGAGCCACCCTGCTCTACCGGTTGAGATTCGAAATACAATCCTTTGAAAAAGGCCAGCCACGCGGTATTATTCGACAAGTTGGCGGTATCGGTATTGAGCAGTTTGTTGCCAAACTCGTCAGATAAACGGATCAGGATGGAATCCTGATCGGGCTTTGGGTAATAGGAAAAATCTCCAACCGTCACTGCGGGATCATAAAAACCCGTCATATTCTGATTGGAATAGTAGGTTGAATCGAAAAAAAGATTCTGCGTCAGTTCAAAGATTCGCATACTCTGAAGTGCTGTTGTGTCCCCGTAATAATCCTGATATTTCAGAAGAAGCATGGCAGAGTCGATCTGCGGGTCTGCACCAAAATCAACATCATTCGACGACAATCGCAGCTGTGCGAGCAGGTTGGCTGTTGACCGCCCGAAAATCGGGTCATTCATGCAACCAAGCAGTGAAGAGGTCCTTTTCTCGGTAGTGATGGAATCCTGCCGGAGAGTACTTGCAGAAACGACTGTAGTTGAATCCACAATATAGTGGAACCGGTCGCCCGGAGGGGTCAGGTTCCATCCGATCTCATCACTATTGGTACAGCCGTTAAACGACAAGAATACAAGGCTTCCGGATAACAGTCCTATGCCTGCTTTGCGTAAAAAAGTATTGATCATGTATCTAAATGTAATAAAATCAGACCCCTAGTACATCCTGATAAAAAGTCGAATAAGCCTCCACAAAACTTTCGGGTTCCTGGTACTCCAGAAATGGCTTACCCGATTTTCTCAGAAATGATTCGACTTCCGGGTTAAGCACTTTACTGCCGATCATCACCGCATCTGAATGGGTAATGGCCATCTGGCTGATATGCACAAAATCCGGTACTGTTATAACGTCGACATCAGCCGGTTTGATACCCGGCATCAGAATTTTTTGCTTAAACGACTCATTCAGAGGTTTTTTAAAAGAATCCTGATATAAAGAATAGACCACTTTGGCGTGGCCGAACAAGGGGTCATCATAAAATACCTTTTTTAGGTATAGCGGGATCAATGCAGTAAACCAGCCATGACAATGAACGAGATCGGGAGTCCAGCGCAATTTCCTGACTGTTTCCAAAACACCCCGGGCAAAAAAGATAGCCCGTTCGTCGTTGTCCGGAAATTCAACTCCATGCTCATCGTTTAAGATTGCCTTCCGCTGAAAATAATCTTCATTGTCAATAAAATACACCTGCATCCTGGCGGCCTGAATGGAGGCCACCTTGATGATGAGGGGATGATCTGTTTCGTTGATAATCAGATTCATACCCGAAAGGCGTATGACTTCGTGCAACTGGTTCCGGCGTTCATTGACCATACCGAAACGTGGCATAAAAGTTCGGATTTCCCGTCCGCGCTCCTGAATACCCTGCGGAAGAAAACGGCTAATTGTAGCCATCTCAGTTTCAGGTAGATAGGGCGTGATTTCCTGGGATATGTAAAGAACCCTGGGCTTTTTCATCCTGTCGGATTTTTCCTTTCTGAACGCAAAGGTAGTAAAAATTGAAGTAATTCTATACTTGTTAACAATAGTAATGGGTTATGAACATCAAATATGGCTACTTTCGCAAACCATTTTCATATGAAATGAAGATATTTGAAACCATAAATGCCACCCGGGAGCATGTTCATTCCCTTTCTAATCAACATCTGACAGTCGGTTTTGTTCCGACGATGGGTGCACTCCATGAAGGGCACCTCTCGCTCGTACGCCGGGCCACCCGGGAGAACGACCGGGTTGCCGTCAGCATTTTTGTGAACCCTATCCAGTTCAATAATCCGGCCGACCTCGAAAAATATCCCCGAAATCTTGGGGCCGATCTTGAATTATTGAAACCTCTTTTAAAAAAGGACGATTTTATTTTTGCCCCGGCGGTTGCTGAGATGTATCCCAAAGCCGAAACCCATGTGTATGATTTCGGATCTATGGCCGAGGTGATGGAGGGCAGGTTTCGTCCGGGCCATTTTAACGGTGTTGGCGTGGTTGTGAACAAGCTTTTCAGGATAGTTGAACCCGCCACCGCCTATTTCGGGGAAAAGGATTTTCAACAGCTTGCGATTATACGGCGGCTCGTCGGTATCGAACAGCTTCCCATAATAATTATTCCCTGTGCGATCATCCGGGAACCCGACGGTCTCGCAATGAGTTCCCGTAATGTCCGGCTAACGCCGGACCACCGCCGTGCGGCCCCGCTGATCTTTCAGACTCTCACCCAGGCTGCTGGAAAAGTTACCTCCGCCAGTCCGGAACAACTCAGGCAATTCATTATTTCAACCCTTAATCACACCGGACTTCTCGAGGTTGAATATGTAGAATTTGCCGATGAAGCTACCCTCAACCCGGTTACAAGCTGGTCAAAATCAGAGAATATACGCTGCTTTATTGCCGTGCAGGCCGGTGAGGTGAGGCTGATGGACAATGTTCGGGTTTAAAACGGCCACATTTTGCAAAAACGGATCATTCCACAGCCAAATACCCGCAAAAAATAAAATCCATCAGAAAACGCTGATACATTCAATTTTGCCCGCTGGGTTAGGTTACCATTCGGATAATTGCGGAAGGCATCCCCAACCCAGGTGCCGCTCAGCGAGGCCGGCAATACCGGCATGCTGTCGGCCCGGTACGGGAAAGGCACCCCTGAAAGTGGTGCCATGGAAGGATCGACCCAGGTTGCACCCTGGTGGGTGAACAGGAAGGGATCATAGAAATGAAAGGTATAAAGAAGGTTACTATCTGTATAACGGGGAAGATTCGCCAGATTGTTGTAACTGTTCCAACTGGCAGGTCCAACAACGATCGTGTGCCGGGTGTCGACAGATCGGATTTTATTGATTACGTTGAGCTGGATTGTGTTCCATAACTGATCGGCAATTCCGTGCGGTTCATTGAGAACCTCGTACAGGATGTATTGCGACCGGTCCTTGAAATGCAATGCCATCTGAAGCCATACTTTTTCGAGGATGAAACCGATATTCGGATCGGTATTGGCAGCAGGATCAAACGTATGATTATCCAAAATCAGAAACAGGTTAAGATCCTCAGCCCAGGTGACTACCTGATCGAGAAAATCAAAAAACAGCGGATCTATCCGGTATTCCGGCTGACCGTTGGTCATGAAATGCAGATTAATAGGAAGCCGTATTACATCGCATCCCAGCGACTTGATGTTCTCGAAGTCCTTGTGGGAATAGCGGTTAAATTGAATCTGCCTGACACCATCGGTCTGAAACCATCCAGTCAGGTTCACTCCACGATTAAACGGAGCCTGCTGAGCCGCTGTAAAACAGGGCATTGCAAAAGCCGTGAACAGGATAAAAACAGAAATCTTCCACGTTTTCATAGTTATCATTTCTTTAAAATCTCCTAACTACTCTACTGTTCTCCAAGTCTCCGTGGTTTTCTATATCATTTCCCACTTTGCAACAAATTGTCCACTTCAGTCGTTTAAAACTGACCTGAATTTTTTTTGTTTAACTTTGCAGCGGCTTTAAAGGCAAAAAATGTTTATAGAAGTCTGTAAATCAAAGATCCACAAGGTAACCATCTCGGAGGCCAATCTCCAGTATGTCGGGAGTATTACCATCGACGAAGACCTGATGGATGCTGCCAATCTCATTGAAAACGAAAAAGTTCAGGTCGTAAACCTGAACAACGGAGAACGTCTTGAAACCTATGTAATCAAAGGAGTACGGGGTTCGGGTAATGTTTGTCTGAATGGTGCCGCTGCCCGCAAAGCTCAGGTTGGCGATGTGGTCATTATCATCTCTTATGCCATGATGGACTTTGAAGAAGCCAAAACATTCAAGCCTTCGCTCGTATTCCCCGATACCCTTACCAACCGGCTGGTTAACCTCTAACCATTAACCTCTAACCATGTCCGCCAAGACCCTCTTCTCCTGCTCAAACTGTGGAGCTAATTCATCAAAATGGATCGGCCGTTGCCCGAGTTGCGGGGAGTGGAATACTTATATTGAAGAGGTGATTGTTAAATCGGCACGGTCGGGAAAGCCAAAATCAATCAGTCATTCAACCCCAAAGCGGCTTCCCGAAATCGACCGGTTGGCTTTTCAGCGGATTAAAAGCGGTATCGGGGAATTCGACCGGGTAACCGGAGATGGATTGGTTCCGGGATCACTGGTTCTGATCGGCGGAGAACCCGGCATCGGAAAATCGACCCTCGTCCTGCAGATGGCCCTGCGCCTCAAGCATAAAAAGATATTATATGTATCAGGCGAAGAGAGTTTGGAACAATTGAAACTCAGGGCTGAGCGCATCGGCGATGATCATGACGGGTTTTATCTTTTAAGTGAGACCTCTTTGGAAAACCTGTTGAGGCAACTGGATGAATTTCAGCCTGAACTGCTCATTGTCGACTCGATCCAGACGCTTGTTACCGAGCGTGTCGACGGATCGGCAGGCACCATCAGCCAGATCCGGGAGTGTGCCACCGATCTTATGAAATTTGCCAAGGAGAGCCAAACACCGGTCATCCTGATTGGACATATCAATAAAGAAGGCCTTCTGGCCGGGCCAAAAGTACTGGAACACATGGTGGATACGGTTCTCCAGTTCGAGGGCGATCTGCACCATCAATACAGGATTTTGAGGGCCAGTAAAAACCGGTTTGGCTCAACCGATGAGCTCGGGATCTTTGAAATGAACTCGCAGGGTTTACGTGAAGTGACGAATCCATCGGAGCTTCTGCTGGCTAACAGGGATCTGTCGCTTAGCGGGAACGCCATTTCTGTATCCATGGAAGGTCAACGCTCTCTCCTGCTGGAAACACAGGCGCTCGTAAGCTCCTCGGTATATGGCACCCCACAGCGGTCGACCACCGGCTTCGATCCGCGCCGCCTAAATATGCTGCTGGCTGTTCTGGAAAAACGGGCCGGTTTCCGCCTCGCTGCCAAAGATGTTTTCCTGAATATGGCCGGCGGGCTGCGGATTACTGATCCGGCAACGGACCTGGCCGTTATTGCCGCTATTCTTTCCTCAGACAAAAATCAGCCTTTGGATCAACAATTCTGTTTTACCGGAGAGATAGGCCTTTCAGGCGAAGCACGCCCGGTTAACCGCATTGAAAACCGCCTCGCCGAAGCCAGCCGGCTCGGTTTTAAACGGATCTTTATACCAACCTTTAATAAAAAGGGAATCGATCTAAAAAGATTCCAGATCGAAATGGTGCCGATCAGGCATCTGGGTGATTTATTGAAAGAGCTGTTTTCCTAGAACTCGTCGAAATCCGACTTTTTTCTCTTCCCTGGTTTAGCTCCCTGTGGCTGCATTCCGTCACAATTCAGGGGATCCGACATATAGAGCTGGCGCTCAAAGGGTTCCTGTGAAACGCTCAGCGTACTGTCGGCATAAACTTTTTTCATAAAAAGAGCCCAGATCGGCAAAGCCATGTTCGCTCCCTGGCCGTTGTCGTGATTTTGGAAATGCACCATCTTATCCTCCGCGCCGGTCCAGGCAGCCCCGATCAGGTTAGGAACTATTCCAACAAACCATCCGTCTGCATAATTATTGGTGGTGCCGGTTTTGCCGGCTATCGGGTTGGTAAATTCATATTTATTGCGCAGGCGCCGTGCTGTTCCTTCTGTACTGGTTACGCCTTCCATCATGTAAAGCATCTTGTAAGCCGTTTCCTCACTCATGGCAACCTCTTCGTGCGTGCTGAATGTGGCCAGCAAATTGCCGTTTTTATCCTCGATGCGGGTCACCATGATCGGTTCCACCCAAATGCCTTTGTTGGCAAAAGCCGTGAAAGCTCCCGCAACCTCGTAAACCGGAAGATCGACTGCTCCAACGCAAATCGGGATTACCGGTTCGATGGGTGATTTTATCCCCACCTTTCGGGCAACTTCGATTACTGCCTCAGGATTGTATTGCTTCATTACCCAGGCTGATATCTGGTTAAGGGATTTAGCTATTCCGGTCCTCAGGGTCACCATCTGGCCATCGAGCTCTTTGGTATCGGAAAACTGAGGTTCATAGGTATTGCCTTCAACCCCGTTAAAGTTACCCACGAAACTGACTGAAACGTTTGGAACTTCATAACAGGGTGAGAGACCGTTTTCCATCGCAACGGTATAAACAAACGGCTTAAACACCGAACCCACCTGCCGTAACCCCTGCATGATCTGATCAAACTGGAAATACCGGTAATCCGGACCGCCAACATAAGCCTTAACATATCCGGTTTGAGGGGTTATGGCCATAAAGGCCGACCGCAGGTATCGCTTATAATATCTGATTGAATCCATCGGGGTTAATACAGTATCAATCTCACCTTTCCAACTGAAAATACTCATCGGGGTAGGTGTATTGAACAGTGTTTTAATCTCCTCATCGGATAATTTCTGCTCCTTTTTGAGGATTCGATACCGTTCGCTCCAACCCATGGCTGAATTCATGGATGTACTGATGTTCTCATCAGTTGCAGTGTTGGAAAACGGGCTGCGCCGTAATCGCCGCAATTCCTTGTCGAAAGTGGGTTGCAAATCTTTTTTCAGGTGCTCCACCACGGCCTCCTCGGCATATTGCTGCATACGGGAATCAATGGTGGTATAAATCCTGAGCCCATCGCGGTACAAATTGTAGGAAGTTCCATCCTGCTTCAGATGTTTATAACAGAATCCCCTGAGCGGATTAGCATCCCAGGCAGCTGCACCTGCGGAGCTTTGGGGGCGTTTTTCTGTCAATACCCCACGGAGATATTCCCTGAAATAGGTAGCCCTGCCAACTTTATGGTCGACCCGGTGGTAATCCAGTCCGAGATCCAGTGCCTTGGCTCTCTCGATGGTAACTGCATCGGCATAACCACGGTCTTTCATTTTGTCGAGTACGGTATTCCGTCGCGGCAGGGTATTCTTCAACCCAAAACGAACAGGGTTATAAAGCGAAGGGTTTTTGGCCATACCCGCGAGCATAGCGGCTTCATGAATTTCCAACTGACTGGCATCTTTATTAAAATAGACCCATGAAGCGGTCTGAATTCCCTCGGCATTATTAACGAAACTGAGTTTATTCAAATAAAGGGCAAGAATCTCCTCTTTGGTAAATGTTTTCTCCAGTTTCACTGCGATCACCCATTCGCGGAATTTCCGCACGGCAAAACTGATCGGATTGTGATAATCCTCCCGTGGAAACAGGTTTTTAGCCAGCTGCTGGGTTATGGTACTTCCGCCGCCGGTATCCTGCCGTAAAATCAGACTTTTTACCATCACTCTCAGCAATCCTTTGAAATCGATACCTGAATGCCGGTAGTATCGCTGATCTTCAATAGCTACAATAGCATCAATCATGTAAGGGCTGATCCGCTCAAAAGGAATAATTTCGCGGTTTTCCTGTTGAGAGAAAAAGGTACCCAATGGAACCCCATCTTCTGAAATCACCTGCGTAGCTTCTATCAGCTTAGGATTCTCCAATTCATCAAAGGAGGGCATGAATCCCAGTAAACCTTTGGAAATCATGGTAAAAAACAGTAAAACAAAAACTACACCTCCTCCAAAAACCCACCAGAATATTTTAAGATATCTTCTTGTTTGATCAGACTGTTCCATAATCAGATAAATATTTCCGTTGCAAAGTTAATATTAAAGCAAGAACCTTTTCACCCCGGCGATCCACCTCACCCCCCGCCCCCCTCTCCCGCGCTCACTCCGCTAGCGCTCCGTTCACGGGAGAGGGGGCGCAGAGCATTGGCGGAATGTCTGTTTTATTACAAAATAAACGATCAGTTTTTCTGATTTAACATTTTCATATGACTAATTATTTGATGCATTTTCCAGCTATCACAACATCATGCCGGAGCTGACTCCCACTCTCCCGTGAGCTTGCGAACGCGGGAGAGGGGGCTGGGGGGTGAGGTGGATCGCCAGGGTAACAAGCACTCATACTAAACTTTTTTCCGCTCCCTTTTTCCTTTTTACAATAGAAAACGCATCTATACTTCAGAAAATTATTTAATCTTTGTGCGATTTTTTTAAAGGAACCAATCCAAAATGGCTGAGAATCTTGTAATTGTAGAGTCACCTGCTAAGGCTAAGACTATTGAGAAATTTCTGGGGAAGGACTTCCTGGTAAAATCCAGCTTTGGGCATATCAGGGATTTAGCTAAAAAAGAGTTCGGAATTAATATCAAAAAGAATTACGAACCCCATTATATTATTTCCGCGGATAAGAAGAAGGTGGTTGCTGAGCTGAAAAAACTTGCCCATGAATCGGCAAAGATATGGCTTGCGTCTGACGAGGACCGTGAAGGGGAAGCCATTTCGTGGCACCTGGCAGAAGTATTAGGCATTCCCGCCGACAAGGCGCAGCGGATTGTTTTTCACGAGATCACCAGGGAGGCGATTCTGAAAGCTATCCAGAACCCCAGGCCGATTGATCAGAATCTGGTTAATGCACAGCAGGCCCGTCGCGTGCTTGACCGCCTCGTTGGCTTCGAGCTGAGCCCGGTTTTGTGGAAAAAGGTGAAACCATCTTTATCCGCAGGCCGTGTTCAAAGTGTTGCCGTCAGGCTTCTGGTTGAGCGGGAACGCGAAGTTCTTAATTTTAATTCGGTACCAGTTTACCGTGTTGTTGCGGTATTTGAAGTAGCCGGTCAGGATGCTAATATCACCGAGCTTAAGGCTGAACTCGACCGTAAATTTTCGACCCGTGAAGAAACTGCTGCATTTCTTGAAAGTTGTAAATCTGCTGATTTTCTGGTGGATGGAGTAGAAACCAAGCCTCTGAAAAAATTTCCGGCACCGCCATTTACGACCTCCACTTTGCAGCAGGAAGCAAGCCGGAAATTCGGTTTTTCCGTTTCTCAAACCATGTCCCTGGCGCAGAAACTTTACGAAGCAGGTAAGATTACCTATATGCGAACCGACTCGGTAAACCTGTCGGATCTTGCACTCAATACCGCGAAAAAGAAAATTATTAGCGAATTCGGGGAGAAGTACCTGAAAACCAGGCAATATAAAACAAAATCCAAAGGTGCCCAGGAGGCTCATGAAGCTATCCGTCCTACCTACATGGAACACCACGAGATCACCGGACCGGCTAACGAAAAGAAATTATATGAACTGATCTGGAAGCGAACCATTGCATCGCAGATGAGTGAGGCCTTGCTGGAAAAAACGACGGTCAATATCCGGATATCAAACAGGAAGGAGTTGCTCGTCGCTACCGGTGAAGTTCTGCTCTTCGATGGGTTTATCCGCGTCTATCGGGAAAGCTCGGATGATGAAAACGGTGAAAACGGATCTGAACTGATTCCACCGCTGAAACAGGGACAGGCACTGAAAATGGAATCCATCGAAGCCATGCAGCGGTTTCCGCATGCTCCGGCCAGGTATACCGAGGCCAGTCTGGTTAAAAAACTGGAAGAACTTGGCATCGGTCGTCCATCAACCTTTGCACCAACGATTTCCACAATTCAGACCCGTGAATATGTAGTTAAGGAAGACAGACAGGGAACGATCAGGGAACTCGACGGGCTGAAACTGAAAAACGGAAAGATCACCGGTTTTACCAAGAATGAAAAAACCGGTTTTGAGAAGTCGAAACTCTTCCCGACAGATATCGGGATGGTAGTAAATGACTTTCTGACAGAGCATTTCGGCAACATCGTCGATTACAATTTTACCGCCAGCGTTGAGGCGGAATTCGATTCCATTGCTGACGGCAAAATGGTTTGGTATGAAATGATTCACCGGTTCTATAAGCCTTTCCATGAACAAGTTGACCGAACCGAAAAAACCTCATCCCGCAGCTCCGGGGAACGATTGCTCGGCAATCATCCCGAAACGGGCGAGCCGGTTGTGGTGAAAATAGGCCGGTATGGCCCGATGGCCCAGATCGGCGAAGCCAATAACGATAATAAACCGCGATTTGCACGACTGGCAAAAGGTCAACTGATTGAAACCATCACTATGGAAGAAGCCATCAAACTCTTTGCCCTGCCCAGGTCGGTCGGCGAATTCGAAGATTCGGCAATAACAGTGGGCGTTGGCCGTTTCGGCCCCTATATCAGGCATAAAAGTGCATTCTATTCCCTTAAAAAGGGTGTCGATGATCCGATGACCATTGATCAGGATCGTGCCATAGAAATCATTACGGAAAAAAGAACCGCTGACCTGATGCGGGTTATCCGGGAGTTTCCGGAGGAGCCAGAACTGAAAGTATTGAACGGCCGGTTCGGTCCGTACATTTCTTATCAGAAGAAAAATTTTAAAATTCCGAAAAGTCAGGATCCTGCCGCATTGAGTCTGGATGACTGCAAAGCCCTGATTGCTAAGAGTTCAAGCGATAAAAAATAATAGGATATGCCATCATTACAGGAAATCCTGCTCTATTTTGATCCTGTGGGACCAATGGCTTTTCATACCGATGAACGAATACTCAATCCGGTAAAAGAGTCCACCGGGATATATCGTAATCAAGGAAGTCCACCCGATTTAGACGGTGCAAAGATAGTGTTGGCCGGAATTGGCAACCCCCGGTTAGCCGACGAAATCCGTTCTTATTTATATGGTCTTTCAACAGTGCTGCCTGTGGGGGATATGGTCGATGTAGGCAATCTCCGGGAGGGAAAAACCCCTGCCGATACTCGTATTGGCCTGATGGATGTGATCACAGAGCTGGGGAAAGCCCATAAAATTATTGTACTGATTGGACGCGATACGCATGATGTGTTAACCTTCGGTAAGGCCTATACCCGGCTGGAAACTCCATATAATCTTGCCGTTATCGATTCGGTTATCGATATCATGCCGGAAGACCAGTCGCCCCGGAGTCATTACCTGAATGAACTGATTTCTGATCCGGATGGTTGCCTCTATGATTTCGTTCACCTGGGATATCAATCTTATCTGAATGATGCCGGGAGTTTCGACCGGATTGGAGAATTATTTTTTGAATCTCACAGGCTGGGTGCTTTACGTGACGATTTGAGGGAATCTGAACCGGTATTCCGGAATTCCGACCTGCTGATTTTTTCTATGAACGCCATCCGGCAAACCGAAGCCCCCGGTGTTACCTTCCCTTCAGCCAACGGTTTTACTGCTGAAGAATCCTGCCAGCTGGCCAGATTTGCGGGCCTGAGCGACAAACTCAGCCTGTTTGCTCTGGCCGGATTTCAGCCCGGGCGCGACCGTGGAGAACAAACATCAGCATTAGCGGCTCAGGTGATCTGGCATTTCCTGCAGGGAATCAACCAACGTAAATCGGATTACCCCTTCAGCGATATCAGGCTCTATCAGAAGTATTTGATCAACTTACCAAAAACGGGGTTTAATCTTACTTTTTATAAAAGTCCTGCCTCTGGCCGATGGTGGGTGGAGGTTCCTTACCCGGACACCAAATATCCACGATCCCTGTATGTAGCCTGTTCTCCAAGAGATTACCAGGTTGCCAGTGATGGAGAAATCCCGGACCGTTGGTGGAATCATTACCGCAGGCTATCATGACAACTATTGCATACTTAAAGCAAACCCTTTGCGTTATTGGTATTGCTGTGTATTTATTTTTTCACTTATCTTTACTGTCTTAAATTTGAGCATGAATAGTTTCCGGATGAAAATTCTCATTTTACTTTCCCTGGCTGGATTAGCGGGTGTCAATGCTTTTACACAGCAAGATCCTCAGTTCAGCCATAATATGTTTAATCATCTGGCTGTTAACCCTGGTTTTGCCGGAAGTCAGGGAATGCTCAGTGCCGGTATGATCAACCGACAGCAGTGGATGGGATTCGAAGGAAATCCAAAAACCACGCTTTTCAGTGTTCACTCACCGGTTAAGCCTTTTGGAATCCCCAGTGGCGTTGGCCTTAGTTTTATGGACGACCGGCTCGGATTTGAGAAAAACATGTCTTTTATGCTGGATTATGCCTACCGGCTCGAATTGGGCAAGGGAAAACTGGGAATCGGGCTGAATATTGGTTTGCTCAGCAGGGCCCTCAATGGGAAATGGGTTATCCCCGATAGCGACAACCATATTCCGGCCAGTCAGGATCCTTCTATTCCGGATGAACAGGTTACATCAATGACCTTCGATATGGGTCTCGGCGTTTTCTATAATACCGATAAATTATATGCCGGATTTTCCAGCACCCATTTACTGGAACCCGTGGTGGATTTCGGTTCCGGCGCTATGATGCATATGCAGCGGCACTATTATGCAACAGCCGGTTACCTTTTTAAACTTTCGAACCCGATATTCGAAATTCAACCATCCATATTTGCAAAATCCGACGGAGCTTCGTTCCAGATGGATGTTAATATGTTGTTGTTATACAATAAAAGATTTTGGGGAGGCGTTTCTTACAGG
>JBBAAF010000094.1:0-14998 GCA_041658425.1 Bacteroidales bacterium
CCTTTCCACGATTAAACGGATTAATGGGTGTACGCTAAGGTACGAGTTATTTGAAAGTTTTGAAATTATCGTAAGCCTAAGATAATCCTGATAGCAACCCAATTGCTACTGCTCACTCTCCGGGGGTCCCTCATCATCCTTTCCTGCGTAATTCCAATCCTTCCAGGGACCCCCGGGGGAAGAGGGGGGGGTGAGTTGGAAACATGAGGTTTACTTTTTGATCGCTCCAGGAATTTTTCTGACTAAACTTTTTAAATTTCACTTTTGGATATTTTTAATTATATGCCTACTTTGAACACCGTAAAAATGGGTTGCATATGAAAAAAGATATTTTCATCTTCTTAATTGTTTTTAGTTTTTTTATCGATATCTCTTATGGCAGCAACCGCCAAAAAAAAAATTCGGGAATCGTATTGTCAATAAACCCTCATTTTCCAATATTATATATTGATCCTATAAAAACCCCAGTTCTTATTTCTGACTCTTTATGTCAATCAATAAAAAAAGTATACCTAGAAGCCAATAAAACCTATCAGAATAATAATTTAACAATTGCTTTAGAACTGTATAATCAATTCATTAATTTAGCTATTTCTCAGAATTACGAAAAGTATCTCTGGCTAGACATAAGGATGTCCCTTTCACACATGAGTTCAATTACTTTGACATTTTTCAATTATGAGAAAGCAATCTATTATCTGAAGAAAGCTTTAGAAATTACACTAAAATATAACCCCAATGACTTCGATAACACATTTTTTTTTCTTTTCAATATAGCGAAGAATTATTATAATCAATATGATTATAATAACTCGTTAGAATATTATCATCAAGCTGAAGCCTTATTCTTTTCAACAAATTCACTACCAATTATTAATAAGACATTTCTTTATAATAATATAGCTTTATGCTACTTAAAACTGGGAAGTAGTTTTGAATCCCAAAACTACTTAAATCAATCTATTGAAATCAAGAAATCATTGGGTGATTTTGTTGATCTTGCAAAAAATTATAATAATATTGGTCTAGTATTCCAAAAAAAAGCACAATATAATGAAGCCATATATTATTATAATAGAAGCCTATTTCTATACGATTCCCTTAAAAACCAAGATAGATCGGCATTTATCATCAATAATATTGGAAACCTATACTTAGAAAAAGGTTCCTTCGATTCGTGTAAATATTTTTATCAAAAATCGCTGCTAATCCGGCAGAACGCTACAGTACTCAATTATACTGACTTAATTAAATCTTATAACAATTTATCAATTATATATTCGAGATTAAATGACCTTGATTCGGCATTGCTATTCAATAATTTAGCTATAGATTTAAATATTCGAAAATCAGAGACAGAAAATCAATTAAATTACTATTCAATTTCAGATTATTTAATTTCAATTGCTGATCGTATCGAAATTAATTTAAAAAAATACCAAATTACCAGGAACGAAAAGTATTTGGTAGAATCCTTTGCCCTATTTCATCCAACAGTCAAGATATTAATTGATCAAATGATCATGTATAACTCAATATTTTCAACCAATATTTTCGTAAATGAAAATAAAAGGTTTTTCGATTATTCTATACTTTCTTCTCATTTTCTAGATTCAATAAATGTCACTAAATGTCCTCGTTCCTTAATTATATCGGAAACTTACAAAAGCCTGTCCTTAATAAACCTTCAATCTGAAATTCGAAATCTACAATATGATTCCATATCATTCAATCAATTTAAACGCCTAAATATTTATTACCAATGGCAACAACGTCTATTTATAAAAGAAAAATCTGCAACTGAAACGCCAAAAATACTTCTTATTGACTCCTTAATAAATTGCACATTAGAAATCGATCTTTACAAAAACCAATTTCTTGCAGTTTTAAAAAATAATCTATACAATTACTTCAATAACCTGCCAGATTCAATACTTTCAAATTGCATTAAACTTGACGATAGACTTCTATTAGATTATTACATTATTAATAATACCATTTTTATACATACCATATCCAAATCAAATATTTCATGCCTTGTATCGCCAGCAACAAAAGAATTTATTGAGGCAGTTCAAAGATATCCTAAATCAATTAGATCGCTAGACCAAATATCCATAGCATCCTTGAGTAAAACACTATCATTAAACCTAATAGATCCACTCTCTGACATATTAAAATTGTTTAATAACATCACCATTATTCCTGATGAAAACCTGACAGAAATTCCTTTTGAGTCACTTCCTTACAAGAAAGATAATACTATTCCAATACACTATTTTGTTGAAATTAAAAACATATCATATCGGTTCTCTATTCTAAAAAGGAATTATTCGAACATACGTCCTATTCACAAATATTCAAAAGATTTCTTTGGAATCGTTCCTTACGAACAAAATGATTCTTTATTTCACAATCTAAATGGAAGTGCTAGAGAAATAAATGATATTACAAATCTTTTTAAGACAAGAAACTTAAATGCATCATCTTTGGTGGGGAGTAATGCCACATATTTAAACTTTACAAATAGTAATTTTGATTCTAGAATCCTTCATTTCTCAACACACAGTTTTATAAATAACCATAGCTCAAATTTGAGCTTTTTAGAATTATTTCCAGTTAACAACCAATTTTACTTATTTCTCCCTGTATTATCTAGTATACCTTTTCGCAATGAATTATTACTTCTCAATGCTTGTGAAACTGGCAGTAATTTGATTGATTCATCTACAGGTTTCGTATCATTTATAAGAAGTTTGTCAAACATTTCAATCCAGAACTACATTTGTACTTTATGGAAAATTTATGACGAACCCTCCTATGGATTTATTATGAGTTTCTATGAAAACATACTGAAAGGCTTAAACTACTCTAGCGCTTTGACTCTTGCTAAGAGATATTTTATACAGTCAGATATTTATAAATACCCACTTTTTTGGTCCCCATTTATATTGTATGAAAACAATTAATACTAAACCAAATTTTAGATTTTTAATCCTAATTTTCATATTTTCCCCATTTTACCTAGGTATGGCCAATAATGAAAATTTCTGTTCTGAATATATCCGAATATGGGGTCTTGTAAAATATTACTCTCCATACAGAACCAATCCTATACCGAACTTGGATTCTGTTTTCCAACAAGACATAAAAAATATTCTTAATAGAAATAACAAAAAAGTCTTCAATAATGCCATAAAAAACTTATTGGAATATTCTAGTAAATATATCTCTTCAACGGATACTCATGATTATACTTTCACAAATACAACTCAAATTGATTCAGTAAATAGGTGGATCTTCAAGGATAAAAATATTTCGAATATTAATAGGAACTTTTTAATTCTTTTAACACACAAACGAAGAGATTTAGGTAATCCTTTTGTTAAAAATGATCCTGACAATTACAGCGCGGTTTTTACTAATGAAAAACGATTCCTATCGCCATTTCCTTCAGTAGAGATAAGATTGCTTGCATTAGCGCGTTATTGGAACGCTATTAATTATTTTTTTCCTCACAAAAGCCTTTTAAAGGTTGATTGGAATACCGTGCTAGATACCTTTAAAAATGAATTAATTGCGTGCAAAGATGAATCAGAATTTCATTTAATAATTTTACGTCTCGCATCCCTATTAGGTGATGGTCATGGCTCCGTGCATAGCTATCAAATAGAGAAGCATTATGGTTTTTACCAATTACCATGCGAGGTAAGCTATATAAATAACCAACTATTTATTACAGAAATTTTCAAAACAGCAATAAATAATCCTTTCAAATTTGGGGATATAATAATTGAGATAAACTATCAATCGTTTGAGGAATATTATTTAAAAGATTCTTGTTACATTTGGGGAAGTAATACAAAAAGAAAGAAAAATATTTGTGCCAACAATTTCCTTAAATCACAAGAAAGGAAAAATAACACTGTTAGACTCTTAAGAAATGATTCAATAATAGAGGTACTAAGCCCCTCAATTGAAATTTCATCGCTCAACGACACAGAACTATTAAATTACAAACCAAACCAAGGCTATTTAATTGGGGATAATTATATCTATTTGAATTTAAGTAAAATAGACAGCTCCGATTTTGAGAAGATGGTTTTGTCATCAAACAAATCAAATATTATAATAGATTTGCGAGATTATCCTAATTGGGTACTAAATCAAATAGCTGACCTTTTTGCACCAAATAATTTACCGTTTGCTGCTTACCAATTTCCGGATATTTCTTCGCCAGGTCAGTTTAGTCCTCCTCAGTTACTTTTTCTAAAACCAAACAGAAAAATAAATAAGGCAAATTATGAACATATTATTTTGATGGTAAATTATACGACCATTAGTAGAGGAGAGTTTTTGTGTATGGCTTTTCAATCTTTACCCAATGTCCTAACTTTTGGAGACGAAACAGCCGGAGCTGATGGCAACATTTCCAAGATTCTTCTTCCAGGAAATATTTCCACACAACTCACAGGGTTAGGGATACTTTACCCTGATGGACAACAGACTCAACAAACAGGAGTAAAAATAGATATCCATTTTGTGAAGAAAGGAATAGGTATCTCTTCAGGCCAAGATGAAGAACTTAATTATATTATAAATTCAATTATAAAAAAGGGCAAGTAGTGAAGTTCGGCCTTGCCCTCTATACCCAAAAAATCATCAAGACTAGCAAACCTTAATTAACATACTTAATACCAATCTGGCCGCATCTTGGAGAATTGACCCTTTCTTATCGATTGTCTCTTCATCTCCACAATTACCTCTACTAATATCCGTCTCCCCCCCATCACCTCCTCTAACATGCCTCATTTCCAGGTTGTTTAGGCGCGCAACGGTCCGCTTGTTTAACACCAGTTTTGGTTTTTCCTCTTTCATAATGGTAAGTTTTATGTTTTTTATGTTGGCTTACTTTTTTGGGATTTTGGCCACTTAACCCGGAATCGTACGGACGCTTCCACTGTATATAGATGCAGGATGGAACCTAAAATGGAAAAATCCGATTATCTTTTTTAAAAATATTTAAAAAAGCAACGTGAAACAATTGAGTGGTTTGCCGTTGGTCAAATACTTTGAAATTTATTTACCTTCTTGCGGTCTGCTGTTCCCCATGCCGTGCTCATTTTCCTCCTGGAGCTCTTTGCCTCAGGGTTACTTCGCCAGGAATTCATTCACCTGCGCAGCGGCAATTTTTCCGGCTTCAATGGCCCGAACCACCAAACTGGCACCGGCCTCCACATCGCCGCAGGCAAAGACTTTTTCAACGGAGGTTTGCTTTTGGGCATTCACCTTTACGTTGCCCCGCCCATCGTATTCCACCCCAAGCGCATCGAGCAAGCCGTTGTGTACCGGCTGGGTGAACCCCATGGCCAGCACCACCAGGTCGGCACTGATGATTTCCGATGATCCTGGGATTTCGGTCATCACCCGGCGCCCACTTTCGTCTGTGCCCCACTCCACGCTCACCAACTCCACCTTTTTGATGTGGCCGCTTTCGCCGATCAAACGCTTGGTGGACATACCCCAACGGCGATCGCACCCTTCGAGATGCGAACTGGAGGTGCGGAGCGTTTCGGGCCACCAGGGCCAGGGGTTGCTGTCGGCACGCTGTTCGGCCGGCTGGGGAAGGATTTCGATCTGGGTAACGCTTATGGCCTTCTGCCGGATGGCGGTGCCTACACAATCGGAACCGGTGTCGCCCCCGCCAATAACCAATACTCTTTTGGATTTGGCTGTGATGTTGATTTTCTCAGGTATCATTTCACCGGCAATGCGCTTGTTCTGCTGCGTGAGAAAGTCCATCGCGTAATGTATCCCTTGCAGATCGCGGCCCTCAACCGTAAGATCGCGGGGCTGCCCGGCACCGGTGGCCAGAATTATAGCGTCGAACTGAGCCAGCAATTCATCGCGGGTGATATCCACCCCAACCGTGATGCCGATGTGAAACCGGATCCCTTCGGCCTGGAAAATTAGGAGGCGGCGGTCGATCACGGTTTTGTTCAGTTTAAAATCGGGAATGCCATAGCGAAGCAATCCGCCGATGGCACTGTTTTTCTCGAACACCGTGACCTCATGCCCGGCCTGGTTCAGCAGATCGGCCGCTGCCAGTCCGGCCGGACCGGAACCAATCACTGCCACCCTTTTCCCGGTGCGAACCTTCGGGATCCTTGGCTTTACAATCCCCAGATTAAAGGCATGTTCAACCGTTGAGGCTTCGTTTTCGCGAATGGTTACCGTTTCATCGTGAATGGCCAAAACACACGATTTTTCGCAGGGAGCGGGGCACACACGGCCGGTAAACTCCGGAAAAGGGTTGGATGAATGTAATATATTATAGGCCCCTTTCCAGTTCCCTTTGTACACCTCATCCTGCCATTCGGGGACAATGCTGCCAACCGGACATCCCCAGTGGCAGAACGGAATGCCGCAATCCATGCAGCGTGCGGCCTGCTCCATGCGGTCCTTGTCGTCGAGCGTTTGCTCCACTTCACCGTAGTCGTATATCCGTTCGTTCAGCGGACGGTAACCGGCCTCTTTGCGCCCTATCAGCATGAAACCTTTTGGATTTGCCATCTTAATTTAGTTTTATTCGTGACGGGCCGAATCGTCTTCGGTTAACCGCAACTTCCGCTCCAATTCGCGTAACTTGGTTTCTTCCAGTACTTTCTTATACTCAAACGGGATCACCATCACGAATTTCGGAAGGTATTCATCCCAGTTGGTGAGCACCCTGGCGGCCAGTGCACTTTGGGTGTAGAGCAGATGTTTGTTGATCATATCCTGCAATTCAACGATGTCGGCCTTATCTTCAACCGGACCCAGCTCGACCAGCCCTTTATTGCAGAAATATTCGAAGTTTCCTTCCAGATCGAGTATGTATGCAATACCGCCGCTCATGCCGGCTGCAAAATTTCGTCCGGTAACGCCCAGTACCACCACGCGGCCGCCGGTCATGTATTCGCAGCAGTGGTCGCCGCTGCCTTCAATTACCGCCCTGGCGCCTGAATTACGCACGCAGAAACGTTCGCCGGCTACCCCGCGGATGTAGGCCTCGCCTGAAGTGGCGCCATAGAAGGAGGTATTTCCGACGATGATATTTTCTTCGGGTTTGAATGTGGAACCGTCTGGCGGAACCACGATGATACGGCCACCCGACAAACCTTTGCCGATGTAGTCGTTGCTCTGGCCCTCGAGCCTGAAGCTCACCCCTTTAACGAGGAACGCCCCGAAGCTTTGTCCGGCTGTTCCGGTGAAATTGGCCATGATGGTATTGTTAGGCAAACCCTCTTCGCCGTACCGTTTGGAAATCTCGCCCGACAGCATGGCGCCGATCGTGCGGTCAGTATTATTGATTGGATGTGATAGCCATACCTTCTCCTTGCTTTTGATGGCTTTGCCGGCCTCCCTGATCAGGGTATGATCGAGATGATCATCAATCGATTTAATATTCGGGAAGGTATATCTGATATCATTTTGTCTGGCCTCTTCGGGCAGGTAAATCACTTTCGAGAAGTCCACATTTTTCATCTTCCAGTTGCGCACCTCATCGTTTTGTTCGAGCAGATCGGCACGGCCAACTATCTCATCGAAAGTGGCATAGCCGAGTTCAGCCAGATGCTCACGTACCTCTTCGGCAATAAACCGGAAAAAGTTGATCACGTATTGCGAACGACCGATGAAACGTTTACGCAGGGTTTCGTCCTGCGTGGCGATACCGGCCGGACAGGTATTCAGGTGGCATTTCCTCATCATGATACATCCCAGTGTAATCAATGCTGAAGTTGCGAATCCGAATTCCTCACCCCCTAAAAGACCGAGGATCACTACATCACGACCGGTTTTCAATTGTCCGTCGACCTGCAGTTTAACCCTTCCGCGAAGGTTGTTCATCACCAGGGTCTGCTGGGCCTCGGCGATACCCAGTTCAACAGGTAACCCGGCATATTTAATTGAGCTGGCGGGACTTGCGCCGGTACCGCCTTCACAGCCTGAAATGGTGATCAGGTCGGCGAAAGCTTTGGCCACACCGGCAGCTATAGTGCCTACCCCGTTTTCTGCCACCAGTTTTACCGAAACTTTTGCTCCCGGGTTGGTGACTTTCAGGTCGTAGATCAGTTGGGCCAGATCTTCGATTGAATAGATATCGTGATGCGGAGGCGGAGAGATCAGGGTAATTCCGGGAGTGGAATGACGAAGTTCGGCAATGATATTATTCACCTTGAAACCCGGCAGCTGTCCGCCTTCACCCGGTTTTGCACCCTGGGCAATCTTTATCTGCAGCTCATCGGCATTCATCAGGTAATTATTGGTTACCCCGAATCGGCCCGAGGCAACCTGTTTGATGGCGCTTCGCTTATTGGTGCTGAAACGTCCGGCATCTTCACCGCCTTCACCGGTATTGCTTCGTCCGCCAATGGTATTCATCGCAACGGCCAGGGACTCATGGGCCTCCTTGCTGATGGAACCGTACGACATGGCTCCGGTTACAAAGCGTTTCATGATATTTTCGGCAGGTTCTACCAGCGAAATATCGATCGGGTTGCGTTTGTATTGCAGGCAGCCGCGAATAAAGGTGGGTTTTGCATTTTCAGCATCCACCTTTCTGCTGAATTCTTTGTACACACCGTAATCGTTGGTGCGGGCAGCCCATTGCAGCAAGGCAATGGTTTCCGGGTTCCAGGCATGATGTTCGCCATACTTGCGGTAGTGGTAAGTTCCGGCGCTTTCGAACCTGTTGTTAATCTGATGTTTCTGTTTCCCGAATGCCTCATTATGGAAAAGAAGGGACTCCTGGCAGATCTCTTCGAAACCGATCCCGCCAAATTTGGAAGCGGTTCCGGTAAAGTATTTACGGATGATTTCGTCGCTGATACCCAATGCTTCAAACATCTGGCAACCCTGATAGCTGCAGAGCGTTGAAATTCCCATTTTCGACATGATCTTCAGCAAACCTTTGTCGATGGATTTGATGTAATTATGGCGGGCCTCAGAATATTTCAGGTCGATTTGACCGGTCTTGATCAAATCGTCGATGGCTGCAAAGGCCAGGTATGGGTTTACCGAGCTGGCGCCATAGCCGAACAGCAGTGCAAAGTGCGCTACCTCACGCGCTTCGGCGGTTTCCACGATGATCCCGATCTGCATTCGCTTTTGGGTTTGGATCAGGTGATGGTGAACCGCAGCGACTACCAGCAAAGATGGGATCGGTGCATATTCCTCAGACACCTGGCGGTCCGTCAGGATGATGAAATTCTTTTGGTCGTCGACGGCCTTTTCGGCCTGTTTCAGCAGATCATCAAATGCTTTTTTAAATCCTTCAACACCGGCTGCAACCGGGAATACCATCGGAATGATACTGTGCGAGAACTGTTCGTATTTCAGGTCCTTGATTTTTCCAAGGTCGGTATTGGTGATGATCGGATCGTCGAATTTAATCAGTTTACAATGTGCCGGCGATTCGTCGAGAATATTGGTATGCAGGGAACCGATGTAATTGGTGAGTGACATCACCAGTCCTTCGCGGATCGAGTCGATTGGCGGGTTGGTAACCTGGGCAAATATCTGGCGGAAATAATTGAAGAAACGCTGAGGTTTTTCTGAGAAACAAGCCAGCGGAGTGTCGTTACCCATCGAACTGGTCGGTTCAACGCCCGATACAGCCATTGGCTTGATAATCATCTCCATATCTTCTTTCGAATAGCCGAATACTTTCGACCAGGTGTTGAACTGATCTCCCAGCGAGGATGAGACCCGTTGTTTCACTTCAATATCCTCCATCACCATACGATTCTCCTTCAGCCAGTTGCCATAAGGGTTGCGGGAGCTTAACTGGGCCTTTACCTCTTTATCGGGAATGATCACCCCCAGCTGCGTATCAATCAACAGTATCTTTCCGGGGCGCAGGCGGCCCTTTTCCTTTACCTCGTCCGGAGAGAAAGATTGGACCCCGACTTCGGAACCCATCACAATCAGGTCATTTTTGGTGATGATGTAACGTGACGGGCGGAGTCCGCTGCGGTCGAGGGTGCCGCCGATATAGCGGCCATCTGAGAAAACCATGGAAGCCGGGCCATCCCATGGTTCCATGATGGTTGAATGATACTCGTAAAATACCTTCAGGCTATCCGGGATCGGGTTTTTCGAGTTAAACGATTCGGGGATCATCATACAGAGGGCATGGGGGATTGAGCGCCCGGTCATGTGTAAGAATTCCAGCGTATTATCAAAAGATGCAGAATCGGATTTATCGGGTTCGATCACGGGGAACAGCTTTTTCAGGTCGCCGTTGAAAATTTCCGATTTCAGCAGGGTTTCGCGTGCCTGCATCATCATGCGGTTCCCTTTTATGGTGTTGATTTCACCATTGTGGGCAACCATGCGGAATGGCTGGGCCAGATCCCAGGTTGGGAACGTGTTGGTGCTGAAGCGGGAGTGGACCAGGGCGATGGCGCTGGTCATTTTCGGATGGGAAAGATCCTTGTAATACTCTCTCAGCTGCCCTGAGGTAAGCATTCCCTTATAAATGATCACTTTGGTTGACAGGCTGGACACATAGAATGCCCGTCGGTATTTCAGCTTGGATTCCCTGATTTCCTTTTCAGCCTGTTTCCTCACCAGGTACAGTTTCTGTTCAAACACACCCTGTTCCAGATCAGCTTTCACAAATACCTGTGTGATATAGGGTTCGGTGAGTTTTGCAATTTCGCCCGGAGCAGAGCTGTCGACATCCACATCGCGGTACTCAATCAGTTCGAGGCCTTCCTGTTTGATGAATCTGGTTAACACTTCCAGGCACAAACCCGCTTCCTTCCTGTCCTGGGGAAGAAAGATCAGTCCGGTGCCAAAAAGGCCCGAAGCAGGGATATTCACCTTAAGCACCTCCCTGATATATTGATCGGGTATTTGCATGAGAATACCGGCACCGTCGCCGGTTTTGTTATCGGAACTGGTAGCACCGCGGTGGTCCATATTCTCAAGAACCTGCAGTCCCCTTTCGATAATATCGTGAGACTTCTGTCCCTTTATATGGGCAACAAAACCGATTCCGCAGTTATCGTGCTCATTTGCAGGATCGTATAACCCCTGCGCTTTTGGAAAACCTACATTAATCATTTCTGTTTTTACACTATAAACAAATCCAGCAATGATAACTGAATTATTATGCATATTTCGGTGAAAGAAAATGTAACAGAAAGTTGTAATTAGACATGCTTCATGCACTTATTAACGCTCAGTCGCACCTGCGATCAGGCATAATTCGTGTATATTTATGCATGGGTTTGTCGGAAATGAGCCAGACGGCATAAGGATGAGGCTTCGGAACGGTGCCAGCAGCCAGATCCTCAACTGCTCAAACGCTGGCTGTAAAATTTATTTATCAGGTTATAAGCTCAATAACCAGTTATTTGTCATGTATTGATACTTAAAAACGCAATTATGAACTTTGCAGTAACCAATCAGATAAGGGTCTGCTTCCGCTGCCGATTCATTGATTAAAGCATGATATTTAAAACGAGGTATTTCTATACCTGCATCTTGTTTCAACTCAAGCAATGATTGTGTTAACGCCCGTGCTTTACGAACTGCCATTATTTGTCTTTTCGTTGAAGCTACCTAATTCCATAGAATCTATCGTTCTTCTGTCAGCAGGCCATTTGTTCGCAGCGGTAATTTTTCCGTCCTCGATAACACGAACCACCAAACTGGCACCGGCCTCAACATCGCGTCCCTCAACGGGTAAATCGCGGGTGATATTAACCCGGATGCGACGGCCTCCAGGGAAAAGGAAAATCAGAAGGCCTGCCATTCGCATAATTTGCCATTTTTCCTTACATTTACTAAGTCGTTGACTGTTATTTGATTTTGTATTCGAAATGCTCAGAAAACTCTTTAACCTGGTTTTCTTCTTCTTGTTATCTCTTCCATTAAGTGCTGAATACAAGACAAATGTTCATTCCATCTCACGACGCGAAGGTTTATCAAACGGTGCCGTGAATACTATTGTCAAAGATGCCGAAGGATACATCTGGTTTGGAACCTGGAATGGGCTTAACCGGTATGATGGCAGCAATATTGTTACCTATCTGCCCGGTACTCATCCCAATTCCATTCACAATCATGTGATCCGGGAGTTATACCCTACATCAGCAGGGCCCATCTGGATGCTTACCAACAAGGGTCTCGCTTTGTATGATAATATCCACGACCGGTTTACCTCCTATTTTACCCGGGAATCGGAGCAGATCAACTATGAAAATGACATTGCCATCAGTCATTCCGACCCTAATGGCACACTGGCCTCGGTATTCGGGCGCGGTATTTTCCAATATGACCCTGCAACCAGTCAATTCAAAGAAATCGTTTTTGATAGTCTGTCTAAACCATCCTCACTCAGTATTAAAAGGATACATCTGGTTGATAATATTGCTTATTGCATTACAGGAAGCGGCCAGTTGATGATGATCTCCGGTAGTCGTTTGGAAGAGATTCTGCAACTGCCTCTAACAGGAACATTAACATCATCCATATCAGTTTTTATAAACCGGCGCCCCTGTATATTGATTACCCAACGCACCGGGGCTGCCCTTATGGTTGACCTTGAAACAAAGGAAGTTCAGCAACTCAGTATCCCTGATGATATCATTACAGCGTTCGCCCTTTCGCAGGAAAAAAACAGGCTTTGGGCCGGTACCGAGAAAGGCAGATTGTACAGCTTTAATCTGACAAACCGAAATTTTGAGGTACTAAACCGGCTTTCAGGTTTGTTTATAAACAATCCGATTGCTACCCGGATATTAAGCATTTATGAATCGGAGCCGGATATATTGTGGATCGGAACCGATGGGAATGGAGTATATACCCTGAAGCTAACGGAATTTCCGAACAAGAGCCTTTCATCAGCTCAGTTGGCCTATCCGATTGTAAGAAGCATACTCGTGTCCGGTAAAGGAGATGTTCTGATAGGGACCAAAGGAGGAGGAATCGACGTTTTTGATGCCAATGGAAATCATATCAGGGAAATATCGGTCAAAGATGGCTTGAGCAACAATTCAGTACTTTCGTTTCATGAGCGCGATGATGGTTCAATCTGGGTTGGTACCGATGGTAAAGGCGTTGACATCATTTCGCCGGATTATAAAATCATCCGTAATTTTCCGCGTGATTTAAAAAGTTCCAACCGGTTAAACTTTGCATCGGTTTATCGTATACTCGAAGACAGCGATCAGCATATTTACCTGGGAACCAGTGGTTATGGGGTTATCATGGTTGAGTTTGACAAGAAAGACGTTTCATTGCCCATTAATTCGGAACAACTGATTCTCGACAAAAGTATTGATGCAACGAGGCATCAAAATCAAATAGTGTATGCTCTTGCTGAAGAAAAACCGGGGGTTATCTGGATCGGTACCAGGGGAGTAGGTGTGTACCGTTATAATACGATAACCAAGAGAGTAATAGCTCAGTATTCCACATCTTCACATCCTGACCTTATCCGGAATGATGATATCCTTTCTCTGTTTACCGAACTTAACGGAACTATCTGGGTGGGCAGCAGCAATGGAATTTTCAGTTTGTTGCCAATATCTTCCGATTCGGTCAGGGTGGCCGGGTTAAGTATTCAGCCGGACCTGTCTAATACCAGCATACATGCGATACAGCTTGATAAACCGGGGAATTTGTGGGTTACAACCAACCTGGGGCTTTCATTAATCGACATTGGCAGAGGGAACGTCCGGAGTTTCAATGTAAACGATGGCCTGATCAATTTTGAATACAGTGACGGCGCTTCGTTTTTCGATAAAAAATCAGGCAGGCTTTATGTCGGTGGCACCATGGGCGTAGATATTATATTAACGGATGAGATTAAATTCTCTTCTTATTTCCCTCCTATCGCCATTAATCAGTTTTTTATCAGGAACCTGCCGGTGGAACCAGGAAGCGAAAGTGTACTAACCAGTCGTATCAACCACCAGAAAATACTGAGGCTGAAATACAATCAGAATTCTATATCATTTAATGTATCACCTCTTGCATACTGGGGGCAGGAACGTCACAGGATTTCGTATCGGCTGATTAATTTTGACGATGAATGGATAATCAATCCACAGAATCAGCACATTAGCTTTTCTAATCTGTCACCGGGTAAGTACTCTCTGGAGATCCGTGTGAGCGATGAGAACGGCAACTGGTCGAAGAATATCAGGGAAATTGAAATCATCATTAATCCCCCGTTCTGGTGGACATTATGGGCAATTGCCGGTTACATTCTGCTTTTTATCGGAGCTCAATTGCTCATATTCGCGGCTTACCGCAGGCGCGAAGCCAGGAAAAAAGAAGCGGTACTGCAGGAATTCCAAAAGAAAAAGGAAGAGGAATTACAGAGTTATAAAATAGAGTTCTTTACCAACGTGGCCCATGAGTTTCGCACACCGCTCACACTCATCACTTCACACATTCATGCCTTGCTTGAGGATACCCGGAATACTGTTGAAAACCCCCGGCTTTTAAAAGTGTTCAACAACAGCATTAAGCTTCAGAAACTGGTGCTGGAAATCATGCAGTTCCGAAAGCTGGAAAAGGGAAAAGAACCTTTAAACATCCAGCTGACAAAGCCGGTTGAGCTTATAAGCGAAGTTGTTTCTGATCTCGAACTGTTTGCACAAGAGAGAAATATCCATTGCGAGGTTATCGCTTCCGATCCTCAATTGTGTTTTAAGACAGATGCAGATAAGTTTCAGCGTATAGTGACCAATTTGATATCGAATGCAATAAAATACAATAAAACCGGAGGGTTTGTCAAAGCCTCTGTTAAATCAGATCAATCAGCACTTATCATTGAAATCGAAGACAACGGGGTTGGAATAAAGCCTGAGTACTTTCAAAAGGTTTTTGAGCCTTTTGGTATATCTTCAGCCAGGAAGAAGGGAAGTTTCCCGGGATACCGCTCTACAGGGCTGGGTCTTGCTGTTACAAAAGGTCTGGTCGAGCTCATGAAGGG
>JBBAAF010000095.1:0-14871 GCA_041658425.1 Bacteroidales bacterium
TTTCTCGAAACCTTCGGGTGGGAAAATCCGGCTGATCCAAAAGGATGGACAGCACCCCCCGGATATTACATGCTTGATCCAACCGATAACGGGTACAACTGGCACTGGTATGGCCCTGACAGCCTGGTGGCCCAGTGGGTAAAAGAACCTCCGTTTCAGTCCACTACAGCTGCCAACGGATCGTTAACTTTATTTGCAGATAAGTACAATGAGTACAAGGACCCTACCATTCCTCTCGACAACAGCATCGGGTTCCCTCCACTCGACTGCAGCTCGCGTTCATCGGTTATCGTGAGGTATGAAACCGTTTTCATGAATTACAGCGGCGGATGGAAAATGTTACTCGAAGTTTCGGTCGACAACTGGGTGCATTCAGCTGCTCTGGATGTGGGATTCGGGTGCGGACACAAAGGCCGCCCCAATAATACAGCACCAGGAGTTCCGGCCATTTTTGAAGCCAACATTTCCGACCTTGCTACCGGTATATCTGACGTGCGTATGCGCTTTACCTGGCGCGGCACCGATGATTATTTCTGGCAGATCGACGATTTTCAATTGTCGGAAGCCTGGGATAACGATTTGCAAATGAGATTCGCACAGATGGAATGGAATGACGGGGATGATGCCACTACGATGACTCCTTTTTTCATGATGCCAAAATCACAACTGGCCGGAGGATCCTATACCAATTTTAAATCGGCAGTAATCAACTTTGGAGAATACGATCAGGATGATGTCTATTTTGATGTGGACATCACCAAAAACTCACAAAGCGTTTTTCATAAAGAAACACCAAAGAAATATCTTCCTGCACTGGTTGCCGATACCGCCTTGATTGCTGATTCATATGCCCCTGCAGATTTTGGTCATTATAAAGTCGTGATGGACTACAAACAAAAGGAAACCGAACAAACCCCTCAGAATGACCAGGTTGAAACCTATTTCAACATTACCGACAGTGCCTATTCCCATGCTGATAATACAGCCGAACAAAGTTTCTGCTGGGGTTTCGAAGCATACGGATCAGCTCCTAACCTGGGCCATATGATGGGAAGTGTTTATCCCATATTTGCCGATTGTGAGGTGAATTCCATATCAGCCTTTATAGCAGGAGGTAAAGCCGATGGTATGATTGATTTTCGGTTTAAACTGTTCGCAATTCCCACTGAGGGTGATGATCTGACTCCCATTGAACTGCTTGGCACTGAAGGACTTACTCTGGATTCAACCATGCTCGGGACTTGGATAACCCTTCTGTTTGACAAGGACGGTGAATCTGAATTCCTGAAAAAGGGTCAAACGGTTTATGCCTGTGTGGAATATAATAACCTGCATGAAGATATGCCTTCCAGAAGATATGACAACCTGAAGATCGGTGCCGATTATTCATTCCGCATCCTCGACCTCGTAAGTGTCGTAAATAATGGTACCGATTTTTATACTTCAGGATTTGGTGCTGACCGGAACCTGATGATCCGGTTAAACCTAAATGATCATAGCAACATTAATGACGGGATTGACCAATCTGCCGCCCTGAGCTCACTCGGTCAGAATTT
Organism: Bacteroidales bacterium; assembly: GCA_041658425.1. Classification (GTDB taxonomy): domain Bacteria; phylum Bacteroidota; class Bacteroidia; order Bacteroidales; family UBA12481; genus UBA12481. The sequence continues at coordinate 1,557 of JBBAAF010000095.1, forward strand.
CCCGAATCCATTCAGCCGGACAACCGACATTTTCTATGAATTGGCCAACGGATCGGCAGTCAGCATTATTATAAGAGATATTACCGGCCGTATCATTCTGGAACGGTCAGAAGGAATTCAGCCGGCCGGAAAGCATACCGTGACAATTGATGCTTCCAATCTCGATTCCGGAATTTATTTCTATACCCTTAATGCCGGTAACTTCAACGAAACCAGAAGGATGACGGTAGGCAAATAGCCCCAATAAAGCGAATCCCAGATAAAGACAGAGTTGACCAAATTTAAAATTTGGTCAACTCTGTCTTTTGTTCTATATTTCGAAGTGTTAAATAAACAATTATTCTGATGAAAAAACTCTCTACACTATTACTTGTTTTGTGCCTTATTTCACAGGCATTTGCGCAGGTTGGCCAACCCGCAACTCCTGGCCTGAAAGGAAACGGTCAGGTATTTTATCTCGAAACTTTCGGTTGGGAAAACCCGGCTGATGCTAAAGGATGGACAGCACCAGCCGGTTATTACATGATCGACCCGAAAGATATAGGGTATAACTGGCACTGGTGGCCGAACGACAGCCTGGCAACCAGCCGCCTTACCAAGGAACCGCCCATGCGTTCAACAACAGCCGAAAACGGCAACCTCTGCCTTTTCCTCGACCGCTATAATGATGGTCTAGATCCTCGCGTTGATGTCGACAACTCTATCGTATTTCCGCCGATCGATTGCTCCTCGCATGGATCAGTCATCGCACGGTACGAAACCTGTTTCATGAACTACAACTGGGCTGGTACCTGGCAAATGCTGATGGAAGTTTCGGTTGACAACTGGGTGCATTCTGCCCAGTATGATGTCAGCTTCGGGGTTGGGCATAAAGGCCGGCCGAATAATACCACCCCGGGTAAGCCTGCCATCTATGAAGCCAACATCTCCGATGTAGCCGCCGGGCAGTCAAACGTCCTGATCAAGTTCACCTGGAGGAACACCAGCCTCTATTTCTGGCAGATTGACGATTTCCAGCTTTCAGAAGCCTTTGACAACGACCTTCAGATGAAGTTTGCCGAGATGGAGTGGAATGACGGAGACGATAACACCGCCATGTCACCTATTTTCATGATCCCGAAATCGCAGCTTGCCGCCGGAGGATCACTGACCAACTTTAAAAGCGCTGCCGTGAACTTTGGCGAATTTGATCAGGAAGAGGTTTTTTTCTCAGTTGACATCACGAAAAACAACGCGAGCGTTTTTCACAAAGAAGGCGACAAGAAAGACATCGCCACGTTAATCGTTGATACCACCCTGATCACCGATTCATATACTCCGGTTGATTTTGGTCATTACAAGGTGAGTTATGAATTTAAACAGAAACAAACTGAGAATACCCCGCTGAACAATAAAAAAGAAGTATTCTTTAACGTAAACGACAGCGTATATTCTCATGCAGATGATACAGCTGAAGAAGCTTTTAACTGGGGAATTGAAGCTTATGGTACGGATGGACTACCGATGCTCGGACATCTTGTGGGCACAGCCTATAAAATTTTCGCTGATTGCGAAGCAAGCTCAATCTCTGCCTATATTGCAGGTGGCATGGCCGACGGTATGATCGATTTCAATTTTCGGCTTTTCCTGGTTCCAACTGAAGGAGAGGATCTGACCCCGATCGATCTGCTCACCACATCAAACTATGTTTATGACTCCACCATGATAGGAAAATGGATCACCATCGGTTTGGACAAAGATGGCGAATCTGAATTCCTCAAAGCCGGTGATAAGGTTTATGCCTGTCTTGAATACAACAACCAGCATACTGATATCATTTCCAAAAGGTATGAAAGTTTGAAAATCGGAGCCGACTACAGTTTCAGGCTTCTCGATCCGGTTAGCGTTGCCCGAGGCGATGATTATTCAGCCTGGACAACGGGCGGATATCCGGCCGAACGTAACATTATGGTCCGCCTTAATATCAACGACCACTCGAATATCAATGATGGTGTTGACTTAACCCGTTCATCAGCTTCGGTTGGACAAAACTATCCCAATCCGTTCAACCGGACTACGGATATTTCCTATGAACTGGTTAACGACTCAGATGTTAGCATTACGGTTATGGATCTTACCGGCCGTGTAGTTATGGACGTTCAGAAAGGCTTCCAATCATCCGGAAAACACAACATCCAGCTTGATGCTTCGGGCCTCGATGCCGGTATTTACCTATATACACTTAAGTCAGGCTCTTTCACCGAAACCAAAAGAATGACAGTTTCGAGATAAGTATCAGTTGTGAGTTATTGTCGGTTGTCAGTTTCGGGTGAGGGGTTTAAGGTCTTAGATTTTTGGGCCTTAAACCCCTTCCCTTTTACCCTGCAACCTGCAACTTGCAACCACAACCGACAACCGACAACCGACAACCAACAACCAGTTACTCTTCATCAACACATTTGTATATCTAAAAACTTATATATTTACGGCATTAACCTAACCGATTGATTCTACATGATTAAAAAAATACTTGTCGCTAACCGCGGCGAGATCGCTTTGCGGGTTATGCGTTCCTGCCGGGAGATGGGAATACTTACGGTAGCCGTATTTTCGTCTGCCGACCGCACCTCACAGCATGTTCTCTATGCCGATGAAGCCTATCCGATCGGTCCTGCTCCCTCCAGTGAATCCTATCTCAACATGGAAAAAATTCTGGAGGTAGCTAAAAGAAGCCAGGCTGATGCCATACATCCAGGATACGGATTCCTCTCAGAAAATGCACAGTTCTCATCACGGTGCCGTGAAGAGGGAATCATCTTTATCGGCCCTACACCTGAGGTGATACACACCATGGGCGACAAAATCACTGCACGCGAAACCATGGTAAAGTCGGGCGTTCCGGTAGTACCCGGCACAAACGACAAGCTGGTGACCGATGAACAGGCGCTTGAAGTAGTCCACGCATTAGGCCTTCCTGTTATGATCAAAGCCTCCGCAGGGGGCGGTGGTAAAGGAATGCGACTGGTAAAGGATGAAAAAGAAATCCTGCCTTCTCTTCGTGCTACCCGGTCGGAAGCTAAAGCCGCTTTCGGCAACGATACCGTTTACGTTGAGAAATTTGTCGAGAACCCGCATCATATTGAATTTCAGATATTGGCCGACAAGCATGGCCACGTGATCCATCTTTGTGAACGGGAGTGTTCCGTGCAACGCCGCCATCAGAAAATCGTTGAAGAAACACCATCGCCGCTCCTGACTCCTGAAATCCGTGAACAAATGGGTCATTATGCCGTTCAGGCAGCCAAATCAGTCGGATATGAAGGGGCAGGAACCATCGAATTTCTGGTCGACAATAATCTGAATTACTATTTTCTTGAGATGAATACGCGCCTTCAGGTTGAACATCCGATCACTGAACGCGTGATTGGCGTCGATCTGGTGAAGGAACAGATTCTGATTGCTGCCGGGGAACATCTCAAAATCAAACAGCCGGATGTTGTGCAGCGGGGGCATGCCATTGAATGCCGTATTTATGCAGAAGATCCGGACAACAACTTCATGCCCAGTCCGGGTAAAATCCGCCATCTGACCGAACCTCTCGGATTAGGCGTCAGAGTCGACGGTTATGTATATGAAGGCTATGAAATACCAATTTACTACGATCCAATGATCTCTAAACTGATCGTTTGGGGCTCCAACCGCTACGAAGCAATCCAGGTTATGAGGCGTGCCCTCCATGAATACAAGATCACCGGCATTAAAACCTCGATACCTTTTCTCGAACGGATCATGGAAACTACCGATTTTATTCTTGGTCAATACGATACCGGGTTTATCGAGAATAACCGGACTACCCTTTTTAATACCAAAGTGTGCAACCTGAGTTGCCAGGATGTTTCCATCATGGTTGCCTACGTGGACTATCTCAAAAGAAGGGAAAAACAACCGGCTCCCTCAACCGACACTCCGGTAGAGTCGGCCTGGAAAAAGACAGGAAGAGGAATGAGGTTAGGAGGTGAGGAGGTTAGGAGGTTAGGAGGTTAGGAGGTGAGGACGTGAGGACGTTAAGGACGTGAGGGAGTGAGGTGGTGCGGGCATGGTGTAGGGGCGTCTTGCGGACGCCCGAGTATAAATTTAAATTGGAACGGTAAAATGGAAATAGAAATACCCAAACATGAGCGTACAGCAGAGGTTGAAATCCTCGAGCATGAAGGCAGCCGGTACGTTTGCAAAATTGATAACAAGATTTTTGAGATCGACCTTATTGAGGTTTCCAGAGGGATCTATTCTCTGATCACCGAAGGTAAATCCTTCAACGTCGAGGTAATCCCGGCTAACGGTCACGCGAAATATACCGTAAATACATTCTTCCAGTCGTTTGATCTGGAGATCATTGATGCTCAAACGAAATACCTGCGGAGCCGTAATCAGGGCAAGGCCGCAGACGCCGGAAATCTTATCCGCGTACCCATGCCGGGGAAAGTAGTAGATGTGTTTGTTGAAGAGGGCGATACTGTAAAGACCGGCCAAACACTGGTTATCGTTTCGGCCATGAAAATGGAAAGTGAATACAAATCCGGCTGCGATGGCCAGATAAAAAAGGTCATGGTTAAACCGGGGGAAACAGTTGATAGTGATCAGGTTATGATTGAATTGGAATAAAAGAAAAACTATGGCATTACAGGACAAATTTGATAAACTCGAGAGGCAATCTAAAGCTGCCGAAATTGGTGGAGGCCAGGATCGTATTGACAAACAGCATCTGGCAGGCAAAAAAACTGCACGCGAAAGAATTCTTGCTTTACTCGATCCGGGATCCTTTGTTGAAATGGATAAGCTGGTAATGCACCAGAATCATGATTTCGGAATGGAGGATAAAAAGATCCCGGGTGATGGTATGGTAACCGGATACGGCAAGATTGAAGGCCGGCTGATGTATGTTTTTGCTCAGGATTTCACTGTTTTCGGCGGAACCATGAGCCGCTCGAATGCCGATAAGGTAGTGAAGGTAATGGATCTGGCTATGAAAATGGGGGCACCGGTGATCGGATTGAATGATTCAGGCGGAGCCCGCATCCAGGAAGGGGTGCAGAGTTTGGCCGGGTATGCCGATATATTTTTTCGGAATGTCCGGTCATCAGGTGTAATCCCGCAAATCTCAGCCATCCTCGGACCATGCGCCGGCGGCGCTGTATATTCTCCTGCCCTTACCGATTTTATCCTGATGGTGGAGGAATCCAGCTACATGTTTGTAACCGGTCCGGATGTGATTAAAACCGTCACCCACGAAGAAGTGACCAAAGAAGAACTGGGCGGGGCTATGACCCACAACGCCAGAAGCGGTGTGGCTCATTTGATGGCATCCAATGATGAGCAAGCCATGATGATGCTTCGCGAGCTGATGTCGTTCCTGCCCTCAAACAACCTCGAAGATCCACCATACCATATCCCAAATGATCAGCCCGACCGGATTGACGCTGCTCTCCAGACTTTAGTCCCGGATGATCCGAATAAACCGTATGATATGAAAGAAATCATCACCTCTGTGGCTGATGATCGTACCTTTCTGGAAATACAACCCTTTTTTGCCAAAAATATGATTATCGGGTTTGCCCGCCTCAATGGATACCCGGTGGGCATTGTCGCTAACCAGCCCGCTCACCTGGCTGGCTGCCTCGATATCAATTCATCGGTAAAAGCAGCCCGGTTTGTGCGTTTTTGCGATGCTTTCAATTTCCCGCTGATCACCTTGGTTGATGTTCCGGGTTTCCTTCCCGGTACCGGCCAGGAGCTCGGCGGAATCATTAAACACGGAGCCAAATTGCTATACGCATTCTCCGAAGCCACCGTGCCGAAGATTACCCTCATTACCCGTAAAGCTTACGGCGGAGCTTATGATGTGATGTCAAGCAAACACATTGGCGCTGATATAAACTTTGCCTATCCCACTGCTGAAATCGCTGTCATGGGATCCGACGGTGCAGTAAATATTCTCTACCGCAATCTGGATGATGAAGGCCGGGCATCAGCTATTGCCGATTACAAGGAACGATTTGCAAATCCCTTCACTGCTGCAGAATTAGGGTATATAGATGAGATCATATTCCCAAAAGATACCAGAATGAAACTTATTCAGGCATTGGACATGACCCGGAACAAGAGCTATTCAAACCCAAGGAAAAAGCACGGGAACATTCCACTGTAGAGACGCATCATGATGCGTCTCTACACGGTAAGACCGAGAAGACGTGATGATGTTGGAAAAGCAGGTTTTCCCCAAAACTGCGCGATTTCAACAAGGAATTTTCCCCCAGTCAATGGCATAATTCACTAAATCAAAATTCTTCTTTCAGGAGAATTGCGCTGTTCGTCAACACAGTTGCAAGAGGTTCAAGTTTTTAGACAGACAAAAATAGATCATTGAATAAAATTAGAGTTCATTGATCAAATAGACGGTGAACGTTGGTCAAATAGAGACTCCAACAAGCATTTTTTTGCTTCCTGGTACCCTAAATTAGTGCTGAGGGAAAAGCTTTTGATATTGAATATCAAGCGATTAGCAAAATTTTTCTTTTCTGGAGGTGTTTTTATGAAAACCAAAGGTTTAGATTTTTTTATGGGGTCAACGGGAGCTTTTAAGGTGCTCCGGATGACAAGAATTTTCATCGCGGTTTTCGTTGTTACCTGTTTTTGTAATCTGTCACTGCAAGCCGCTTACCTGAAAAATGTTCCTCAGACTATTACTCAGCCAGATGGTACGATCCTCAAATGTTTTGCTACCGGTGACGAATATCATCACTGGCTCCATGATGCCAATAATTTTACTATTCTGCAAGACCCGGTAACGGGATTCTACGTATATGCCATGAAATCAGGCAGCAAACTGGTGCCTACTTCATTCATTGCTGGCATAACAGATCCCACCACGACAGGACTTCAGCCCGGCGTAAACCTCGATGCGCAGGAGGTTCAATTTAGGAGCAAGGACATGTTCAGGATACCGGCACTGAAGGGTTCATCAGATGTGACTACTACCGGTACAATCAACAACATCGTAATATTTATCCGGTTTAATGATCAAGCCGAATACACTGATCCGATTACTAAATATAGTTTGGCGTTTAATTCTACCGGATCTGTTTCAATGGTGGAGTATTTTAAAGAAGTATCGGGCTCACAATTGACCATCAACACCTCCCTTTTCCCACAAACAGGTGGAGCCACGGTAGTATCATACCAGGATGCGAAAACCAGGAATTACTATTGCAAGTATAATTCGGTTACCAATCCTACCGGCTATCAAAATGATTCTGAGAGATCAACGCGCGAAATGACTTTGCTGAAGGATGCAACTGAAGCAGTCAGGTCACAAATTGAGTCAACCGGCCTGAATTATGATAATGATAACAATGGCCAAATAGATAATGTATGCTATATAGTTCAGGGCTCAACCGATGGATGGTCCGACTTGCTCTGGCCTCATATGTGGGCACTTTATTCCTATAACGTAACTATTGGCGGGGCAAAAGTTTGGAATTACAATTTCCAGTTATCGCAGACATTCGGGGTGAGTGTCTTGTGTCATGAGATGTCGCACTCGCTTGGTTTTCCTGATCTCTACCGTTATGCCAATAAAACGATTAACCCGGTTAGCTCCTGGGATGTGATGGCTTCATCTACCAACCCTCCGCAACATCCAAGTGTATATCTCAAACAAAAGTATGGTAATTGGATTTCGAGCATTCCGGAAATCTCAACAAACGGAACTTATACCTTAAACCCATTATCTTCCGATCCGTTTGCCGGGTATAGAATCAGTTCCCCTAACAGCACGTCGGAATATTTTATGGTAGAGTACCGGAAAACCGCAGGCATGTTTGAATCACAGTTGCTCGGATCAGGACTGATCATTTACAGGGTGAACCCGTCTAACAACGGTAATAGTTTTGGACCGCCGGATGAGGTATACGTATTTAGACCGAATGGAACAACGACTGTTGACGGTAATCTTGCTCAAGCCTTCTTTTCATCCAATGAGGGCAGAACCTCTTTTGGCTCAAATAGCAATACCACCTGTTTTTTGAGTGATGGTTCTCCGGGTGGGATTCAAATAACCAATATCGGAACAGCCGGAGAGACTATTTCCTTTTCAGTCAACTTCGGAAATACACCATCTATCCTGGCCGTCGCACCAGTCTCCCGCGACATAGCAGTTACTTCCGGTACTACTAATTTTACCGTATCCAACACCGGTGGAGGTACTTTGACCTGGACTGCTGCAGTAACCACAGGCAGTAACTGGGCTCACATTACTTCAGGCTCCAGCGGAAGCAATTCTGGTTCGATCATGGTATCGGTTGATGCCAATACGGAAAGTGCCCCGCGTACTGCCGTCATCACGGTGACTGCTGCAGATGCCACAGGAAGTCCGAAAACACTAAACATCGTTCAGGCAGCCAACGGATCGATCCTGAATGTCACCCCCGACTCGCGCAACTTGCCATTTGGCAGCGGTACTGCTAATATTACTGTCTTCAACACCGGCGGAGGTACCATGACCTGGACTGCTGCAGTGACCACAGGCAGTAACTGGGCACACATTACTTCAGGATTCAGCGGAAGCAATTCCGGTTCGATTATGGTATCGGTTGATGCCAATCCGGAAAATGCCCCGCGTACTGCCGTCATCACAGTGACTGCTGCAGATGCTGCAGGAAGTCCGAAGACACTTAACATCGTTCAGGCAGCCAACGAGTCGATGCTGAACGTCGGCCCTGAAAACCAAAACGTGGCATCTACCGGCGGCACCACTTCTTTCTCCGTCTCCAACAGCGGAGGAGGTACGATGAGATGGTCTGCAGCGGTGACATCGGGCAGTTCCTGGGCAAAAATTATCTCGGGATCCAGTGGCGGCAATACAGGTGCCATCGGGGTAGAAGTGGAAGCCAACACCGGAATTCAACGAACAGCAACAATTACTATTAATGCCGACGGGGCAGCCGGCAGTCAGATGACAGTTAGTATTGTTCAGGCAGCTAAAGAGGCACAACTGGAGATCGATCCGGACATCCAAACCGTTGACTTTGATGGCGCTGCCATCAATTTCCGAGTTTCCAAAACTGGCGTTGGTACGGTAAGTTGGGCTGCAGAAGTTACTACCGGCCCCTCCTGGGTACACATAACCTCGGGAACCAGTGGAAGTAATGATGGTCTGATATCCGTGGAAGTAGATGCGAATACCGGGAATCCAAGAACAGCCATTATCACAGTAACATCAACAGATTCAACAGCAGGCCAGAAAACATTAACCATAATGCAGGATATCAGCAACGGCATCAATACCCTGAAAACTGAAAATAAACTTAACGTGTATCCTAACCCTGTAGATAAACAATGTACGGTTCAAATTGAGGAATTCAACGGAATTCCCAAAAAACTTGAAGTGTTCAATATGATGGGGCAGCTCGAATCTTCCCAATCATTAAATCAGGAACGGATGATCATTGACATGTCCACTTTGCCGCAAGGCATCTATCTGTTTCGCATAACATCAGAAACTAATATCCTGAGTCAAAGGAGGGTAGTTAAAAACTAGTCTTGCTTCTTTTAACCTACTTGTTTACCTTTGATGTTTGAGCATTCTTAATGGAATACCAGAATAACATCAGCGAAGTGAAACAAGCAGTATTACTGCTCCGCGAACACATTGAAACCATCCGGATAAATCTCGAAATTCTTGAGTTACTGAAGCTGAACGGTAGGATTAAGGATACGGATAATCAGTATATCCAAATCTCGGAGCTCGATCGTAAAAATCGAAAATCCTTCCATGAATTCGTCCTTGCCGAACTTCCGGGGCTTATTGAGGCAGATTTGGAGCCCGGTAGCAAGTTGCTAAAAAAGTCCTTTCTGGATTGGGCAGCCGACCTGCATCTCAGCCATAGCTATCTCGACCGCATCATCAAAGATTATATGCATCATATTGCGGCAATTGATCAAAGTCTGAAAAAAACCATAAAAGATCTGGAAATTAAGGATAAACGATTCTGGAAATTCCTCGATAGGGCAAAAGGTAAAACCAGACTTTTTGAAAGCTTTAAGGAACCCGAAAATGCTGATGGGCTAAATCAGACTCCGGATCCTGAAGAAAAAAAAGAAGAGCAGCAACGAGAAAAAGAATAGATCCCTCATCCATCCCTTTTCCACTTTTAAAGCCCAGAAGGTCATCAGATAACTCACCGGGATGATCAGTAACCAGAGTACTTCAACCGAAACGGTTTCCAGGAAAACCGTCATTAAAAGGATAGATACAAACAATAAAAAATTGGCTTGAAACAATTGGCGCGACTGGATTTTCGGATTTCGGTATTTCCATGAGGCGATTACGATCCAGATCAGGATTAGCCCGAACCACGCTGCAATAAAGGGCTCTTTTGAAATAAATACCGGGAAAATGGTATGACGTAATTTGAACCAGGAAAAAAATGTAACAATCCCATAGTCAAGATCTCCCATCAGAAACCAAAAAGCCGCCACCAGCAGGGCCGGCACCGCTATTCCCATCAGGCTAACCAACCAGTGCCGCCAGCCGGTGGTTACCATCAACAGGAGACCTATCAGAATGGCAGGAATAAGTAAACAAACCGGAGGGTACAGCAGGATTGCGACTCCCCATGAGAATCCCATGGCAAAAACAATGGAATACCCGGTTTCTTCTTTATACAAATCCAATAGAAAACGGTAACTCAGTACCATAAAATACCCCGCCAGCAACGCCGGATGAAATAGAAAAAAATGACCGTTAGAGGTCACCAGGAAAAGGAAAACGAAAGCGATGGCATAAGACCTGCTGCCCATAAGCAGGTTCTTCATATCGATTCGCACCAGCAGCCCGGCAGTAAGAACCGTTATCAGGCAGGAGGGAACCATCTGAGCCCAGAGGGGCAGGCGGGCCATACCCATCCATAAGGGATACAGCCAGCCATCTGCCGGCTGATAAAAGAATCCGTTGCCATAAATATTACCTGGCTGGAGATTACCCGGAAGAAACCAGACAATTCCGAACAGGATCAATCCCAGTATCGGGACCATGACTTGTGCCGTAAAACTTATCGATCGGATAAACCCAAACATAGCGCCTGGTATTACAGATCAAAACCAATATCCCGGCGATAATACACACCTTCGAAGGTGATACCCTTAGCAGTTTTATATGATTTTTTGAGTGCTTTTTTCCAGGTAGTATCCATCGAAGTGAGTGCCAGCACCCGGCCACCGTTGGTAACCAACTGTTTTTCGCGAATGGCAGTCCCGGCGTGAAAAACGATTCCATCAGTATCGGTTTCTAATCCTGAAATTGGAAATCCTTTTTGATAATCACCTGGATATCCGCCTGAAACCAGCATTACAGTAGTGGCCGACTCACCGGATATCTCAATCTGTTTCTCTTTTAACCGTCCGTCTGCTGTGGCAATGAAAAGATCCAGCAGGTCGGATTTGATCCGCGGAATCACCACTTCACTCTCAGGATCGCCCAACCTCACATTATATTCGATAACAAAAGGTTCGCCTTTAACATTAATCAATCCGAAAAAGATAAATCCCTGATACCTGATTCCCGAGACCTGTAATCCTTTAATTGTTGGCTCGATAATCCTGGCCTTTACTTTTTCCATAAAGGTTGGGTTCGCAAATGCGACTGGAGAAACAGCTCCCATTCCCCCGGTATTCAATCCGGTATCACGCTCGCCGATCCTTTTATAATCTTTTGCTTCCGGCAGCAGTAACCAGGAATCACCGTCGGTGAGGACAAATACGGAAAGCTCGATGCCGTCTAAAAATTCTTCAATCACCACCTTTTTTCCGGCCGAGCCAAACTTGCCTGCAAACATTTCCCGGAGTTCGCTAATCGCTTCCTCCGGGTCATTTAAAATGACCACCCCTTTGCCGGCGGCAAGACCGTCAGCTTTAAGAACGTATGGCGGTTTCATCGACCCGATAAAGGCACTTGCCTCCTCGCTGGAATCATTTCCCTTTCCCAATGCAAATGTGCGATACCGGGCAGTTGGGATGCCGAACTTTTCCATAAACTGCTTGGCAAAATCCTTGCTTCCTTCCAGCCTGGCCCCTGCTGCAGATGGGCCGATTACTCCCACCCAGCGCAGGTCGTCCTGCTCCTTGAAATAATCACTGATCCCTTTTACAAGTGGATCCTCCGGACCAACTACCACCACCTTGATCTTTTCGCTCCTCACCAATTGCGCCAGAGCAGGGAAATTATCCACAGCAATCGGCACATTGATCCCGCATCGGGCAGTTCCTGCATTTCCCGGGGCAATAAACAGTTTCGTCAATAAGGGGCTCTGTGACAGTTTCCAGGCTATTGCATGTTCCCGTCCACCCGAGCCTATAAGCAATACATTCATAGAAGTTCTTCCGGGTTAAATAAGAGCCGAAAGATACTAACTTAAATGTGGTTCCTGAGCCATTTTTTACTTCTTTAACAAGTTTTCATCCAGTGCCAGGAACCTGTATCCCGCCCTGGAATAATGGTCCAAAACCCTGGGCAGCGCGTATTCGAGATTTTCCCGGGCCTTCGGATTATCATGAAAAACGATGATACTCCCGGGCCGGGCTTTGGAAACCACATTGTTCATCACTATCCGGGGTTCGAGTTCGCGATCATAATCCATGCTGAGTACATCCCACAGGATGATCCGGAAACGGGGCATCAGGATGCGGGCGGCCAATGGGCGGATTCTGCCGTAAGGTGGCCTGAACAACCGGGAATCAATCACCTTCCGGGCTTTATAAATATCTTTTACATAACGGCTTAATCCAGTACGATAACTGTTCAGATGACTAAAGGTGTGGTTGCCTACACCATGCCCGGCGCCGAGAATTTTTGCGTATAACTCCGGATTTCCCCTGACATTCTCTCCGACACAGAAAAAAGTGGCCTTTGCCCCATATTTCTCCAACTCCTCCAGTATCCACTCAGTCAGCCCCGAAACCGGTCCATCGTCGAAGGTCAGATAAAGAACAGGTTCTTCAACCGGAATTCTCCAAACCATTCCCGATGAAATTTTACGGATCCATCCGGGTGGCTTGACAAAAAGCGAAATCCTGAGTTTTGTTCCTAAATTCATCTTAGTCTCCATCAGGTATGTTCTCAACAAAGGAAGAAAACAATAAGGCCAGACAAGGAATGGAGGTTGCGTATTGCGTACATTCGCGGTGCGAATTAGTTGTCCGACCAAGGCTCGAACTTGGACTCTTCTGAACCAAAATCAGATGTGTTGCCAATTACACCATCGGACAAAGCGGCGCAAAGATA
>JBBAAF010000096.1:0-14797 GCA_041658425.1 Bacteroidales bacterium
TCAGCTTCCCTTACCCGGGGAAATAGCACCAATTCCCCCACTTTCATAGAGAGGTCAAAATGCTCTTTCTCAAAACCGAAGGCGCCAGCCATGCCGCAGCAGCCGGAAGGGATCTCTGAACATTCGTAATTTTTTGGGAAATTTAAAACGTAAAGTGTTGATGAAGTGGATGCTACTGCCTTTTGATGACAATGGCCATGAAGGATTACTTTTCTATCTTCCAGGGTAAAATTATCCGCTGATATTCTTCCGGCTCTCATTTCCCGTTCCAGGAATTCCTCGATGAGCAATGAATGCTCACCCAGGTGAAGAGCTTGTTGTTTCAAATCATTTCCGACCAGATCCGGAAACTCGTCGCGAAATCCCAATATCGCAGAAGGTTCAATTCCGATCAACGGGTGCTCTTCGCTCACCAGATTATGGTAAAGACTGACATTCTCACGCGCTATCGATCTGGCTTTCCTCAATAACCCTTTTGAAATAAACGTCCGTCCGCTGTTGGTTTTACCGGCAATTTTCACATTATACCCTAATCTGGTTAGTAGCTTAATAGCTTTTATCCCGATTGAAGCGTCCTGATGATTAGTAAATTCATCTGCAAAAAGGTAAATAAATCCTTTTTGATCTCTTTCTGATGAATTAATGGTTAATAAGTTACGGTTCATCCAACCATCAAGGGATTGCTTTGCCAAAGGTGGCATGGACCGGTCGGGATGAAATCCGACTGTCCGTTTGAAAGCACCCGATAAAGGGGCTGTCTGCATGATGGCATTTACCAGGCGGGAGAAGGGTTGAGCAAATCGATATAAAACAGGCAAATAAGCGATAAACCGGGTTCGGAGACACATTCCATGAGCATCATACCAATGTTGCAAAAATTCAGCCTTTAACTTAGCCATATCCACACTCGACGGGCATTCTGATTTGCAGGCTTTGCACGACAGGCAGAGGTCGAGGATCCCGAATATCTCCGGATGATCAAAAGGATTCTTCCCGTTTGGTTTAATCAGATACTCACGGAGGATATTTGCCCGTGCCCGGGTAGTGTCTTTTTCATCGTGAGTTGCCTGATACGATGGGCACATGACTCCACCGGCCTGATGAGACTTTCTGCAATCCCCGCTGCCATTGCATTTTTCGGCAGCCCTTACCACACCTAGCGTTGCGGAAAAGTCATGGTACGTTGTGATCTCCGGAGTTGGCAACCCGGGTTCATTCCTGAGGAATTCATCCATCGGGGGAGCTTGGGTGATTTTGCCCGGATTGAACAGGTTGTCAGGATCAAAGACATTTTTTATCCTCTTGATTAACTGGTAATTATGATCGCCCAGCAATAATGGGATCATCGCAGCCCTCAGTCTCCCGTCGCCATGCTCACCGCTCAATGACCCCCTGTATTTCTTTACGATAGGCAAAGTTTCTGCTGCTATCATTTTAAACCGCTCAATATCAGCAGGATCCTTCAGGTTCAGAACAGGCCGGAGATGGAGTTCCCCGGTTCCCACATGGGCATGATAAACGCAGGTCATCCCGTGACGGGCGAAAAGTTCTTCCATCTCCAGGATATACTCAGTTTGTCTCGAAACGGGAACTGCTATATCTTCAATAACCGTAACGTATTTCTGATCTCCCGGTATGTTTGCCAGTGAACCCAGCCCCGCTTTTCTCAGATCCCAGACTTTCTTAATATCAGGTCCGTGAATTACAGGGAAAGCATATCCAAGGCCCTGTGATACCAGGTCCTGAATGGTTTCTTTAACCTTAGTATCAAGTTCTTCCCTTGATTTCTCAGCAAATTCAATAATCAGGATGGAACGGGGCTCGCCAACGAGGAAAAACCGGTTGGCTTTCTGGGTATGATTGGTTTTCGTGCAATCGAGAATAACATGGTCCATCAGTTCCACTGCAGTAGGCAAGTGCTGCAGAACAACCGGATTGGCATTTAATGAATCGACAAGCGAAGTAAAGTGCGCACAAATGAGCGCCTTATGTGAAGGCGGCAACTCCGACAGATTGAGTTTTATAGCCGTAAAGAAAACCAGGGTACCTTCGGATCCTCCAAGTAACCTGCATAGGTTGAAAGGTTTGCCATTGGCCGAAAACGGTTCTGTATCCAGCAGAAGATCGAGGGCATAACCAGTATTTCTTCTGGGAACTTCAGGATCTGGATATCCATCCCGGATTTCCTGCCGGTTCAAGGGATCACTGATTATCTGATTGATTTCCTGATAAATTCTGTTTTCCAGGCTATTACCCAGACATTTCTGTGCAAAAGCCTCACGGTTAAGATCGGAGAATTCCGCAACCGAACCATCGCTGAGAACAGCCTGTACGGCGAGAGTATGATCCCTCGTGCTGCCATAAACCAATGAATGCAGGCCGCAAGCGTTATTTCCCAGCATCCCGCCGATCATACATCGATTTGACGTACTCGTTTCGGGTCCGAAAAACAGTTTTTGATCCCTTAATTGGTTATTCAGCTCATCGAGAACAACCCCCGGCTCTACCCAGGCAAAACGCTCAGCAGCATTCACTTCAATAACCCGGTTCATGTATCTGGATACATCAACAACAATGCCCGGGCCAACCACCTGGCCAGCCAGTGAGGTTCCTGCCGTCCGGGGAATCAACGAAAGGTGGTTCGTTTTTGAAAAACGGACCAGTTTGATGATATCTCCGGCATTTTTCGGATAGGTTACGGCAGCAGGAATTTCCCGATAAATGGAAGCATCCGTTGCATAAATTGTTCTGGTAATCGTATCCCAGAATAAGTCACCTTCAAGTGTTTGAGCAAGCCTGCCGAGTTCTGGTTCCATCCGGTAAAAATAAACAGAAAATGAAGAAAACCTCAGGTACTCTGAGAGGCCGTAATTAAAAAAGACTGTCCACAGATGACACTGATGACACTGATCTTATTGAAGTAATCAGTGCTATCTGCGTTATCTGTGGACAGTCCTTCTTGAGCCTTAAATTCCTTAAAATAATTTCATCTCATCCAGAACATCCATCGTTGCCTTAACAGATTTTGCCGACTCAACGAGCAATTTCTTTTCTGCCTCGTCGAGGTTCAATGTGATTATTCTTTCAATACCATTTTTACCAATGATACAAGGCACACCGAGATAAATGTCGTTCAACCCGTATTCGCCGTTGAGATAGGCGCAAACAGGGAAAACCCTGCGCTGATCGCGAATGATTGCTTCCACCATATTGGCAACGGCTGCGCCAGGAGCATACCAGGCTGAAGTTCCAAGGTGGTTGATGATTTCACCACCGCCTTTACGGGTACGTTCAATAATCTTGTCCAGAACATCCTCTTCCAGCAGATCGGTTACAGGAATTCCGGAAACCGTAGTATATCTCTTAAGTGGAACCATTGTGTCTCCATGGCTTCCAAGCAATAAAGCCTGTATATCCTTAGGGGAGATATTCAGAGCATTAGCGAGGAAAGTTCTGTACCGCGCAGTATCGAGAATGCCTGCCATTCCGAAAACCTTATTCGGTGACTTTTTAGCAGTAAGATAAGCTGCATAGGTCATCACATCCAAAGGATTAGAAACCACTATAAAAATGGCATCCGGGGAGTATTCTACGGCCTTTTCAGTAACTTCCTTAACAATAACAGCATTGGTCAGGATCAGGTCATCCCTGGACATCCCTGGCTTTCTTGGAACTCCTGCGGTGATGACAACGACTGAAGAATCTCTTGTCAGGCTATAATCATTGGTGACACCAACCAGGCGTGATTCGAAATTCAAAATTGGTGATGTCTGCCACTGGTCGAGTGCCTTACCTTCGGCGATGCCCGTTTTCATGTCAATCATCACAACTTCCTTGACCAGATCCAGTCGTGCTATTTCCTGAGCAACCGTTGAACCGACATTCCCGGCTCCGATAACTGTTATCTTCTTTTCCATATTAATCAGAATTTTAGAATTTTACGGATGAATCAAGTCCGGCCTTCTGGATGAACCAGGCTGCATTTTGGGATTTTGGACGTTCGATCGGTAATCCGTAAATCCGGTCCCAGACAAGTTGTGCCAAAACACCGAGAGCCCTTGAAACGGCAAAAAACACCGTATAGAACTCGAACTCCTTGATGCCGTAATGCAGCAGGAGGACACCGGAATGTGCATCTACATTCGGCCATGGATTCTGGATCTTGCCAATCGTTCCAAGGATGGGTGGAACCACCTCGTAAATGTTACTGACAACCTGGAATAGCTTATCCTCCGGCATATACTTTAGGGCGAATTCCCTTTGTGCGACATACCTCGGATCTGTCTTCCGCAGCACGGCATGTCCATAACCGGGAACCACACGGCCTTCACTCAGGGTTTTTCTTACATAATCGGCAATCTGCTCCTTGGAAGGATTGTCGGTTCCAAGCTCTTCAATCATATCGAAGATCCACTTAATCACTTCCTGGCTGGCCAAACCGTGCAGGGGACCTGCCAGGCCAAGCATACCAGCTGCGTATGACTGATAAGGGGAGGAGAGGGCCGACCCCACCAGGTGAGTGGTATGGGCACTTACATTACCACCTTCATGGTCGGCATGGAGAAACAGGTAGAGACGCATCAGCCGTCTGACTTCCTCGTTGTCGTACCCCATCATATGTGCCAGATTACCGCTCCAGTCAAGATCCGGATCCGGCTCTATTTGATGGTCGTTATGGTAAGCGTGCCGGTAAACATAGGCGGCTACCCTGGGAATTCTGGCTATCAGGTCCATGACTTCTTCATAAGTAGCATCCCAATAATCCTTCTTGTTAACCCCGGCATCATAAGCCTTCACAAACCTTGAGCTTCCGGTCATGGCAATGATACCGGCAACAAACTGGTTCATCGGGTGAGTTTCTGGCGGGAGTGCATCGATGACGTCAAAAACATGCTTTGGAACATTTGATCTTCTGATCCATTCATTCTGAATATACATGACGTCGTCCATGGTAGGCAGTTCATCCATCAGCATCAGATAAAACAAGCCTTCCGGTAAAGGCTCGTCCTCCGGACTGATTTTTGGCAGGAGATTCTGAAGTTCAGGGATGGAATAGCCCCTGAAACGGATCCCTTCCTCGGGATCGAGCATGGATGTGCAAGAAAACAGGCT
Organism: Bacteroidales bacterium; assembly: GCA_041658425.1. Taxonomy (GTDB): domain Bacteria; phylum Bacteroidota; class Bacteroidia; order Bacteroidales; family UBA12481; genus UBA12481. The sequence continues at coordinate 5,113 of JBBAAF010000096.1, forward strand.
TACAATACCTTTCATACCTGAAAGTACGTGACCAATGGTTACCTCGCCGATAACCACGCTACCAAAATCAGTCCTTAATTTTTTGATGACCTCGGCTTTGGCAAGTGTCCTTTCGATTAATTTTTTCTTTATCTGTTCCATAATCAATGAGATTTAAGTATGTAATCTAATTTCTAATGCTTCAAAGAAACCTTCCGTAGTCAGGTATTTGTCGGATGTTACCCTGTTACCATGCACCAATAAGGCAAGATCCTTGGTCATGTGCCCATTTTCAACTGTTTCGATGCATGTCTGCTCAAGAACCTCCGAGAACCGGATCAGGTCAGCGTTACCATCCAGCTTTCCCCTGAAGGCAAGCCCGCGCGTCCATGCAAAAATCGAAGCAATCGGATTGGTAGAGGTCGGCTTTCCCTCCTGATGCATCCGGTAATGTCGGGTAACTGTGCCATGAGCAGCTTCAGCTTCCATGGTTTTTCCATCCGGAGTTACCAGCACCGAAGTCATCAGGCCCAGCGATCCAAAACCCTGAGCAACGATATCCGATTGAACATCTCCATCATAATTCTTGCAGGCCCATACATATCCGCCATTCCATTTTAATGCAGCAGCTACCATATCGTCAATCAAACGATGTTCATAATGGATGCCCGCAGCCTTGAACCTGGCAAAATAATCCGATTGATAAATCTCTTCAAAAATGTCTTTGAAACGGCCATCATACGCCTTAAGAATAGTGTTTTTGGTGGATAAATAGAGCGGCCATTTCTTATCAAGAGCCATGTTGAAACAAGAGTGAGCGAAACCGGTGATGGATTCATCCGTGTTATACATAGCCATTGCAATTCCATCATCATCAAAATTAAACACCTCATGAACCTCCGGATTTCCATTTTCCGGCGTAAAAGTGATGGTAAGTTTTCCCCGGCCTTTAGTTCTGAAATCCGTTGCACGATATTGGTCGCCAAAGGCATGACGGCCAATACAGATGGGTTTTGTCCATCCCGGAACCAGCCGTGGTATCGATTTAATCAGGATGGGTTCACGAAAAACGGTTCCGCCAAGAATGTTTCTGATGGTGCCGTTCGGACTTTTCCACATTTTCTTCAATCCAAACTCTTTAACTCTTGCTTCATCCGGAGTGATAGTGGCACATTTTATTCCGACACCGGTCTTCATGATGGCTTCTGCGGAATCTACAGTTACCTGATCTCCGGTAAGATCCCGGTTTTCAATACTTAAATCAAAATACAGGATATCGAGGTCAATAAAAGGTAAGACTAATCTTTCCTTAATCATTTTCCAGATGATACGGGCCATTTCATCGCCGTCCATCTCAACAATTGGATTGACCACCCGGATTTTCTTCATGCTTGCCTTAATTGTTCAGATCTGTAAATATACTGATTTTTATTTAATGTTATTTGATTAACTCTATCTTTTCTTCTGATTACGGCGAATCAGGTTAAGTGCTGAGCCGGCCTTGAACCATTCTATCTGATTATCATTATAACAGTGATTAACGGTTATTATTTCGTCGGTTCCGTCATCCCTGTGATGAATGGTAAGATGCAACGGAACACCGGTACTGAACCCCTCCAGGCCGGTTATATCAAAGGTGTCATTCTCCCTGATTTTGTCGTAGTCCTCTTTGTTGGCAAAGGTTATCGCCAGCATTCCCTGTTTTTTCAGATTTGTTTCATGAATCCTGGCAAACGACTTCACCAGGATAGCCTTAACTCCCAGATATCTTGGCTCCATGGCAGCATGTTCACGCGAAGATCCTTCGCCGTAATTTTCATCTCCAACCACTATAGACCCGATTCCCTTAGATTGATAAACCCGTGCCGAATCGGGTACAGAAAGGTATTCTCCTTTGATTTGGTTTTTTACTTGATTTTGAGCCTTGTTAAATATATTGGTTGCCCCGATTAACATATTATTCGAAATATTTTCCAAATGGCCCCTGAATTTCAACCACTTACCGGCCATCGAGATATGATCTGTGGTGCATTTTCCATGTGCCTTGATCAGTAGTCCAAGGTTTTGGTAGTCTTTCCCGTTCCAGGGTTCAAATGGAACCAGCAATTGCAGCCTCTCGGATTCCGGTTTTACTTCGATGTTAACATAAGATCCGTCTTTTGCTGGTTCCTGGTAACCATTATCTTCCACTTCAAAGTTGCTGGCTGGTAGTTCCAATCCCGATGGTTCGTCAAATGAAACCGATACGCCAGCTTCATTAATCAGTTGATCAGTCAGCGGATTGAAAGTCAGATCTCCGGCAATGGCTAAGGCGGTCACAATTTCAGGTGATGCAACAAAAGCATGCGTATTGGGATTGCCATCATTCCGGCTGGCGAAATTCCGGTTGAAAGAGGTTATTATGGAATTTCTCTCCTGTTTATCGGCGTTATGCCTGGCCCATTGACCAATACAAGGTCCGCACGCGTTGGCCAGAACCTTTCCGCCAATTTCCTCGAATGTTTCCAGCAGGCCATCTCTTTCGATGGTATAACGAACCAATTCTGAACCGGGGGTAATGGTAAATTCAGATTTCACTTTAAGATTTTTTTCCACCGCCTGCCGGGCAATGCTGGCAGCACGGGTCATATCTTCATAGGAAGAGTTTGTGCATGAACCGATTAAACCAACCTCCAGTTTTTGAGGAAAACCATTTTCGCGAACGGCTTTTGCAAACTCTGAAATCGGCCATGCCCGGTCGGGAGTAAAAGGGCCATTAATATAGGGTTCAAGGCTGTCTAAATCTATTTCGATAACCTGATCGAAATATTTCTCAGGATGGGCATAAACTTCCGGATCACCAGTCAGATGACCAACAATCTGATCAGCCAGGAAAGCAACTTCTTCACGTCCGGTAGCCTTCAGATAATCAGCCATTTTTTTGTCGTAGCCAAACACCGAAGTGGTTGCACCGACCTCTGCACCCATATTGCAGATGGTGCCTTTACCAGTGGCTGAAATCGATTTGGCCCCGTCGCCGAAATATTCGAGGATATATCCTGTTCCTCCTTTTACAGTCAGGATTCCTGCCACTTTAAGGATAACATCTTTAGCCGAAGCCCAGCCACTCAATTTGCCCGTGAGCCTTACACCGATATATTTTGGAAAAAGCAGTTCCCATGCCATACCCGACATCACATCTACGGCATCTGCACCGCCAACCCCAATAGAGATCATTCCTAATCCGCCGGCATTAACAGTATGTGAATCAGTTCCTATGATCATTCCTCCCGGGAATGCATAATTCTCTAAAATCACCTGATGAATGATCCCGGCACCGGGTTTCCAGAATCCGATCCCATACTTGTTCGAAACATTTGAAAGAAAATCAAATACTTCCTGGTTGGTATCGTATGCTACTTTCAGGTCGGTAACCGCACCAACCTTAGCTTGGATGAGATGATCACAATGAACGGTTGTTGGGACGGCTGTTTTGCTTTTTCCTGCCTGCATAAACTGAAGCAGCGCCATCTGGGCAGTAGCATCCTGCATGGCAACCCGATCCGGTGCAAATTCAGTATAATCGGTTCCCCGGTGATACGGTACTTGGGCAGATCCATTAAAAAGGTGAGCATATAATATCTTATCGATCAACGTCATGGGTCTGTTGAGCAACTCCCTGGTTTTGGCAATTCGTTCGGGATAGGAAAGATAAATACCTCTGATCAGTTCAATATCGAAAAGCATATCGGATAAGTTTTTGGTTTTAATACTGGTAAATTAACACAACAATCCACGAAAAAAAAAGTAAAACAAACCCCGGATGGAGAAAAGTCTGGAAACTGACAAAAATCATAGGAATCCGCTGACATAGCCTTGCTTTTTTGGGTATATTTGGAGATTTAAAATTCGTTACCTAAAATATTGATTAGCATGGAATTAATGGAAAAGATTAAAACGAATGTCAAAAAATTTAATAAAAGGATCGTTTTACCGGAAGCTTGGGAAGAAAGAACTCTAAGAGCTGCAGATATCCTGATCGGGGAGGGAATAGCCCGGATTATTCTGACAGAAAAGCCTGAAGTGGTTCATAGGGAAGCTTTGAAATTTGGTTTGAAGAATATTGAAAGAGCGACTATTGTTGATCCGGCTAATCATGCAAAAAAAGAAGCATACGCTGATTTGATGGTTGAATTAAGGAGGAGTAAGGGCCTCACCAAAGATGAAGCCTTAAAACTCCTTGAAAATCCCTTATACCTGGCTACCTTAATGATTAAAGCCGGAGATGCTGATGGTGAAGTAGCAGGGGCTAATAATGCCACAGGCGATGTCCTCAGGCCTGCCTTGCAGTATGTGAAAACTTTGCCTGATATTTCAGTCGTTTCCGGAGCTTTCATCATGATTATGCCCGATAAAAAATGGGGCGAAAATGGATTGATGGTTTTTGCAGACTGTGCCGTACTTCCTAACCCAACGGCTCAGGAATTGGCAGAAATTGCCGTGTGCACAGCTCAAACGGCCCGCACAATTGCTGAGATTGAACCAAGAGTTGCCTTGCTCAGCTTTTCGACAAAAGGAAGTGCTAAACATGAAATGGTGGATAAAGTCGTACAGGCTACCGAAATTGCCAAAAAAATGGCACCTCAGTTCATTTTTGATGGCGAATTGCAGGCTGATGCAGCAATAGTCGAATCAATCGGCAGGTTGAAATGCCCCGATAGTCCGATCGCTGGCCGTGCCAATGTATTGGTTTTCCCGAGTCTTGAGTCCGGGAATATTGCCTATAAATTGGTACAGCGACTGGCAAATGCAGAAGCAATCGGGCCTGTGTTGCAAGGTTTGGCAGCGCCGATCAATGACCTGTCAAGAGGTTGTTCCGTTAGTGATATTGTAAACCTTGTAGCCATCACAGCTAACCAGGCTGTTGGCAGTTATTGATTAAATAAAATTACAAAATATTATGGCTGACATAGTTGAAAGCATTGAACAATATGCTTTAAGTAAAAAGAATCGTGCAAAAACACAATTTTCAAAAGTTGGGGTGGTAGGTTGCGGGTCGGTTGGTCAATCCATTACCCTGATGATTGCCTCTCAGGGTATCGAAGTAACATTCGTCGAACTGGACGAAGAAAAAATCGAGGCTGCCCTGAAAGGAATAGCAACCGAACTCGATCATATGATCAATCACTGGGGTATGACCGTGGGAGAGAAACGCGGAGTCATGAACCGGATAAAGGGAACCTTGCAATGCAAGGACCTTGCAGGTTGTGACCTCGTCATCGAAGCCATCAAGAGCAAGTCGAGGGAAGAACGCGTTAGTCTCAGAAAAGAAATTTTCAAGCGTATTGAAGAGCATGTTGATCCTACAACAATCATTGCAACCAATTCAACTACAATTGTTACCACGGAATTGTCTTCCGAATTGAAATATAAGGATCGCTGCGTGAGTCTTCATTTCTCAACCTCCAATCCCGGTGCAAATATTGTTGAGGTTGCCCGTGGACTTTATACTTCTCAGGAAGCCTATGACAATGTGAAGAAATTCGTTAAACTGATTGGTAAAAAGATGATTCCGGTGGTCGAAAGCCCGGGCCTTCTGTCAGTCAGGCTATTCGCAGCCCTGATTAATGAAGCCTGCGAAATTTTTATGGAAGGTGTTGGAACCATGGAAGATATCGACCTTTCCGTTAGAACCGGGCTGGGTCTTGGAATGGGACCATTTGAGTTGGCAGACAAAATCGGCCTCGACAAAGTCCTCCGCTGGCTCGAAAACCTGTACAATGAATTTGGCGATATGAAGTATAAAGCTTCTCCCATCCTGAAAAGAATGGTCCGGGCAAATCAGCTGGGTAGAATCACGAACCAGGGATTCTATAAATATGACGGGAACGGCAAACGAATCGAAACCACAATAACTTATTAATCAGGAAGAACATGAAGATTCTAGTTTTGAACTGCGGAAGTTCATCCATTAAATATCAACTCTGGAACATGACGGATAAAACCGTAATGGCCAAGGGTATAGTAGAAAAAATCGGATTGAAGGGATCCTTCTTAATGCATTATAAAAAAGATGGCCAGAAAGTTACCCTCGAAGGGGAGATTCTGGATCATCAGAGCGGTATCGAATATATTCTCGGTGTTCTCACCAGCAAAAACCATGGCTGTATTTCCGGCCTTCATGAGATTGATGCAGCTGGTCACCGTGTGGTCCACGGCGGGGAAAATTTCTCCGACAGCGCATTCATTGACCAGGACGTTCATCGTGAAATCGCAAAATTGTGCGAATTGGCTCCTTTGCATAATCCGGCCAACATGAAAGGAATTGATGCAATGGCACAGCTAATCCCGGGAATTCCGCAGGTTGCTGCATTTGATACCAGTTTCCACCAAACGATGCCCGATTATGCATATATGTATGGCATTCCTTATTCTCTGTATACCAAATATAAAATCCGCCGTTATGGTTTCCATGGAACCTCCCACAGGTATGTAGCCCAGAAGGCATGCGGCATCCTTGGATTGGATTACCATGCAGTTAAGATTATTGCCTGCCACCTGGGTAATGGTGCTTCTGTCGCAGCAATTTCAAATGGCAAATCAGTAGATACCTCCATGGGATTTACCCCGGTTGAAGGTTTGATTATGGGAACCCGTACCGGTGATCTCGACATTGGCGTACTGACATTCATTATGGATAAAGAGGAGATCGACCATCAGACCGCCAATACCCTGGTTAATAAACATAGCGGTATGCTTGGAGTATCAGGAGTATCATCTGATATGAGGGAGATTGAAAACGAAGCCTGGAATATGAACAATAAAAGGGCGCAACTGGCTCTGGATATGTTTTATTATCGGGTTATTAAGTATATCGGTGCTTATGCGGCAGCTATGAATGGGGTCGACCTGATTATTTTCACCGGCGGTATCGGAGAAAACGGTCCGGAAACCAGGCAAGCCGTCTGCGAACATTTAACTTTCCTTGGTGTGGATTTTGAACAAGCCCGCAACGAAGGCAAACGCGGTAAAGATGTCGTTCTGACCAGTGATCATTCAAAAGTTATTGCCATGGTGGTAACCACCAACGAAGAATTAGTTATTGCTGAGGACACCGAAAGAATTGTATCTAAAAGGTAATGCTAACCAGAATCATTGAGCTCGAAAAGATGCTTCAAGGGCAGAAAATCCGGAAAAAGCTTGTTCTTGCCGTCGCTCAGGATTCTTATGCACTTGAAGCAGTTTCTAAAGCAGTCTTAAAAGGATTTATCGACCCTGTTCTGGTGGGGAATAAGTTGCTCATTAAGCAATTAGCCATCGAAGGAGAAATAAACCTTGATGGATACGCGATTATTGACGAACCTGATAGCCTGAAAGCAGTCGAAACCGCCGTAAGGCTTGTTCATGAAGGCTCAGCTGAAGTTTTGATGAAAGGAGGATGCAGTACTGGTCAATTGCTTAAAGGAGTTCTCAACCGGGACTGGGGCCTCAGGAATGGAGATTTGTTATCTCATTTTGCTTTGTTCGAAATACCGGCTTATCATAAACTCCTTGGAATTACCGATGTAGCTATCAATATTGCTCCCACCCTGGAGGATAAAATCGCAATTGTCAATAATGCTGTTGATTTTTTTGGCCGGTTAGGTACACCATATCCAAAGGTTGCCGTTATCGCCGCTGTTGAAACCGTTAATGAGCAGATGCCGGCTACCATTGAGGCAGCAAAACTGGCCCTGATGAACAGGGAGAACAACATCCGGAATTGCCTTATTGATGGACCTCTGGCGTTTGATACAGCGATCAGCAGGGAAAGTGCACTTCACAAAAACATCGTCAGTGAGGTTGCCGGAGATTCTGATTTGCTTATCATGCCCGATATTGAAGCAGGAAACATTTTGTACAAGGCCTTAGCGTATTTTGCAAACTCAAAGGTGGCTTCGGTAATTCTTGGAGCATCTGCCCCGATCGTTTTGACTTCGAGATCTGACTCCGAAGAGGCAAAGCTGAATAGCATTTTGCTGGCATCGGCAGTTAAGGTATAATAAAACTATCCACTGATGACACAGATTACGCAGATTAAAAAATTAAAAATCAGTGTTATCCGCGTAATCAGTGGACAGTTATTCAAATCTTAGCTAATTGGGATCCCAAATTTATGAGAAGGCACATAAAAGAACCAAGTATAAAATGAACCCGATAGAGATCCTCGTTATAAACCCCGGCTCAACCTCCACAAAGATTGCAGTTTTCCAGAACAATCGGCCGGCCTTCCAGAAAAGCATCAAGCATTCATCAGAGGAATTGGAACCGTTTAAACGGGTAACTGATCAATATGAATTTCGTAAAGAGATCATCCTTAAAGAATTAATTGATGCAGGTGTCGATATCGGAAAGATTTCCATTATTGTTGGAAGGGGAGGGTTAATTAAACCTATAGAATCAGGGGTATACGAGGTTAATCAGGCCATGATTGACGATCTAAGGTCCAATATGACCGTAGAACATGCCAGTAACCTGGGAGGGTTAATAGCTCATGATCTGGCCTCCAAAATCACCGGAGCGAGAGCATTTATAGCAGATCCGATTGTGGTTGATGAGTTTAGTGAGCTTGCCCGTTTTGCCGGACATCCCAATTTTCGCAGGGATTCCATTTTCCATGCATTAAATCAAAAAGCTGTTGCCCGGACCTACGCGAATTCAATCGGGAAGAAGTACACCGACCTTAACCTCATTGTAGCTCACCTGGGTGGCGGTATCTCTGTTGGAGCCCACGAAAAAGGTCGTGTCGTTGATGTAAACCAGGCTTTGGATGGCGATGGGCCCTTTTCACCTGAACGAAGCGGGACTTTACCCGTTGGTCAATTGATCACCATGTGCTTCAGTAATCAATATACGGAAGAAGAAATACGGAAAATGGTCGTCGGGCAGGGTGGGTTGGTAGCTTATCTTGGCACCAGTGCCGCAAACCAAATTGAGGAAAGGATTCATAACGGTGATCAATATGCAAAACTGGTTTATGAAGCTATGGCGTATCAGGTGGCAAAGGAAATAGGTGTCTGCAGCGTTGTGCTGAAAGGCCAGGTCGACGCAATCCTGCTCACCGGGGGTATCGCCTTCAATGAACTGTTCATACAACTACTGACCTATCGGATTGCATGGATTTCTCAGATTCGGGTGTTCCCGGGCGAAGATGAAATGCGAGCACTCGCCCTGAACGTCCTGATGGTGGTTAATGGTGAATTAGAACCGAAAATCTACAAATAATTCTATTTTTGCAGCAAACCAGGCGGGAGTAGCTCAGGGGTAGAGCATCAGCTTCCCAAGCTGAGGGTCGCGGGTTCGAATCCCGTTTCCCGCTCACTAACAGTAAAACAGGTACTTACGCCTGTTTTTTTTTACCAATACCTCGTCTAGAATTGCCTGGTTACCGGCGAATCACATTTGTCAAGGGAAATCTAATCCCTGGCAATAATCAGGGCATAACTAATTTTCTTTCGTCAAGGATGAAAAATTGTCAATCGATAGTTTACAATACTATATTATTTATGTTAGATACAATCTTTTACAACTTACAAATGTAATTACAACAAATATACTCTCGTACAATTGTGATTAACATTTGTATATCACAAAGGAAAAAAATCCACTCAAAGTTGAAATTTTACAGTTAACATATAATCAGATATTTAGATATTATCAGGTATAGTTAAACTGTATATAATAGTGT
>JBBAAF010000097.1:0-14773 GCA_041658425.1 Bacteroidales bacterium
ATTGCTTCCGATCAGATGTGCTCCTAACAATTCACCATGCTTTGAGTCGAAGATGAGCTTCACAAATCCATCCTTTTCTCCGGCGGCACTGGCTTTTCCGGAGGCTGTAAAAGGAAACTTGCCTACCTTGATTTTTCCATTTTCTATCAGTACACCGGCAGATTCAAGCCCAAGATTTTCCAGATTTGGAGTTACCCCGACTGCCGAAAGAACTATTTCTGCCTCTTTGATTTCAATACCTTTTTTGGTTTTGATGGAAACCAGACAGATTTCACCCTTGATCTCAATCGATTCCACTGAGGATTCGGTTATGATTTTAATTCCGGCTTTTTTGAGCGAACGGGCCAGTGCCTTTGAAACTTCCTCATCTTCAAGTGGAACAATTTCCGGCAAAAACTCAACCAGGGTAACATCGGTTCCCATACTATTATAAAAGGATGCCAATTCAGTGCCTATCGCGCCCGATCCCACTACCACCATCGAAACCGGCAATTTTTCAAGCGCCAGAGCATCACGATACCCGATAATTTTCTTTCCATCCTGTTTCAGATTTGGCAGTTCCTTCGATCTGGCTCCGGTAGCCAGGATAATGTTCCGGGCTTCATAAACCGTTTCTACACCTGAATTATCTGTGACAGTGACCTTACCTGAACCGGCAAGTTTTCCGGATCCCTGGATCACTTCTATCTTGTTTTTCTTTAACAGAAATTGAACACCCTTGCTCATTCCTTCGGCGACCGACCTGCTCCTGCCAATAATCCCGCCGAAATCCGGTTTTACCGTCCCTTCAACAATAACGCCATAATCGGATGCATGCTTCACATAATCAAAAACTTGTGCGGATTTCAGTAATGATTTGGTTGGTATACAACCCCAATTCAAACAAATACCCCCCAGTTCAGCTTTCTCTATAACAGCAGTTTTAAGACCGAGCTGTGAGGCCCTGATGGCTGCAACATATCCTCCCGGTCCGCTGCCTACCACTATCAAATCGTAATTCATGAGATTTCAAATTAAAAACCTGTAAAAGTACAGCCAATTATTGTATTTTTCATGTTGAATCATATCCGAATTGTTATGAAAAACTTTCGCTTCACCCGCATCCTTTTGATCATCGTTGCAGTTCTGGCAGTTGCTTATGCTGTTTGCCCTCAATACCTGCGAAAAGCGTTGATCTATCAACAGGCTGATATTGATGATTATACCATTTTTGATAATCGAGTGGTGGCGGCTGGAAATTATGAGCCATGGGCCGAATCCCCCGGCTTTAACCAAAAAAACATACCCGATGCATACACACAGCAATTTGAAAAGTATAAGACGGTGGCCTTTCTGGTTGTAAAGGGTCAAAAGATCCTGTTTGAGAAATATTGGGATGGCTATTCTTCTGATTCGAAATCGAACTCCTTTTCAATGGCCAAATCAATTATATCCCTGCTAGTCGGAATTGCACTGGATGAAGGATATATTCAAAGTGTTGATCAGCCAATCGGGGATTTTCTTCCAGAATTCAAAGAAGGCGATAAGGCTAAGGTCACCATCCGCCATCTGCTCGAAATGAGTTCGGGCCTGAGCTGGGATGAGGCTTATTCAAGTGCGTTCTCTATGACAACAAAAGGATACTATGGCAAAGATCTGCCCGGATTGGTTCTGAATCAGACTGTCCAGCGCGAACCCGGAAAGTTCTATGACTATAAAAGCGGTAATACCCAACTGCTGGCCATAATCCTTGAAAGCGCAATACATCAAAAGGTTAGTTCGTATGCCTCAGAAAAATTGTGGAAACCGATGGGGGCTCAGCATGATGCTCTTTGGTCAATCGATCAACCCAATGGTGTAGAAAAAGCATACTGCTGTTTTAATACGGACGTCAGGGATTTTGCGCGGTTTGGCCAGCTCATTCTCAACCATGGCAAATGGAACGAAAAGCAATTGGTGTCGGAATCCTATCTTAACCAGGCGCTTACCCCGGTCAGTCATCTGATCGATGAGAATGGCAAAAATGTAGACTATTATGGCTGGCAATGGTGGTTAATGAAATACCGGGGCTACCAGGTTTATTATATGAGAGGAATAAATGGCCAGTATGTCATCGTTGTCCCGGAACTGAACACCGTCATCGTGCGATTGGGGCACAAACGTTCAACCGAACGGATAGCTGGCACTCCGGCTGATTTCTTCACCTGGATCGATGCCGGCCTGGAGCTCGCCGGATCATAATTTCGTAGGGGCGGAGCCATGCTCCGTCCGTTCACCCCTGCGATATTCCTCAATTAATTTAATTGCTCCCTGGAAAGAAGTCATCCGGCCTTCCATCACCTTCTTTTCAACATCTTTTATTCGCCTGGCAATATGCGGATCACGATAGAAACCATCCAGAAGCTGTTCCTGAATGGTTGTGTACAACCAGTGCCCCGATTGTTCCATGCGTCGTTTTTCAAGAAATCCATTGGCATTAACGTGATCGAAATAGTCAGAGAATATACCCAACAGGGTATCCAGTCCCCGGTTTTCGCGGGCAGAAACGGCGATTACCTTTGGCGACCAGCCACTTTCAGCCGGAGGAAACAGATGAAGGGCATTCCGGTATTCCATGCATGCCAGATCAGAAGCTCTGACATTATCTCCATCAGCTTTAGTAATCGCAATAGTATCAGCCATTTCCATTATACCCCGCTTGATACCTTGTAATTCGTCACCGGCTCCGGCCAACATCAGCAGCAGGAAAAAATCAACCATGGAATGCACGGCGGTTTCGGACTGGCCCACGCCAACTGTTTCAATAAATACCACATCGAATCCTGCCGCCTCGCAAAGAATCATGGTTTCCCTGGTTTTACGGGCAACGCCTCCCAGCGAGCCTGCCGCAGGAGAAGGCCGGATAAAAGCATTCGGGTCATTACTCAAATTTTCCATCCTGGTTTTGTCTCCCAGAATACTTCCTTTTGATCTTTCACTGCTGGGGTCAATAGCCAGTACAGCAAGCCTTTTTCCCTGTCTGGTCAGATAGCTTCCAAGTACTTCGATAAATGAACTTTTCCCGACTCCGGGAACGCCGGTGATACCAATCCTGATGGACCGGCCGGAATGAGGTAAACAACCAGTTATTATCTCCTGTGCAATATTTGCATGGTCGGGCCGATGGCTTTCAATCAGGGTAATTCCCCGGCTCAGAACCGTCCGGTTACCCGCAAGAATCCCATCAACATATTCTTTTGCTAAAAGTATCGTCTTCCTTTTCCTGATGAAGCGCTGTGCTGCTTTCGGATCAACCGACGGTGGCTGATCGATGCCTGAATTAACCCTCAGAGCAGAATCTAATGTTTGATTGGGCTGATTCTGATCTTCCATACTATTTGCCGGTGGATTCAACATTTCCGATGAAACGTAATACCAGGATTGATTGTAACGGATCATTTACGATCAAGGTTACTGTTTGGAATTGCTTGCCGATTTTCCCACGGCTGTCAAAAGTGCATTTTAACGTTGTAGATTCGCCGCCTTTGATTTCGTATTTGTCAGGTTTTGAAGCAGTACACCCGCAGGTGGTTGATATTTTTCGAATGATTAAGGGATCCTTACCTTCATTCTTCAGTATGAAGTCATGAGCAACCGGTTGTCCTGGAGTTATCGTACCGAAATTAAATGATTCCTCATCCAGCTTTGCCCTTGGAGCCATTAGCTTCTGCTCAGGGGTCCACTTGCTGAAATCCTCATTTATCGTTGCACTAACGGCCAGCATATTGTCCTGGATAAGAACTCCGTTCAATTTAAACATGACCCGGCTCAGTACAAATCCCCAGTCATTAATCTTCTTGCCGTCAAATGCCACATAAATCAGCCCTCTCTTTTTCGGTTCCAGCGAAGGTGGCGCCACCGTGAAGGAAAGATGCGCAGGGGCATCGGAAATGGATACATTCAGGACTGAGTCGCTGTCGTTAAAAATCTGGACCGTATCAACCTTGATCTGAGAATTCAGAACCGTTTGCATCGAAACATGATTGGTTGCCAACCGCAGGTTCCCTATCTTAATCGGAAAATCATCGGCTACCGTTTTGGGTTTCGGACTTACCAATCCGACAATATAAAGAACAACCGTTGATTCCCGGGCATTGGTTTTTACTGCGATGTTTTTACGAAAAGCCCCGGGTCTGCCAAGCGGGTCAAAGGTGACTTTTACTGTTCCGGTACCGCCCGGAGGTATCGGCTCCTTGCTCCATTCAGGGATAGTGCACCCGCAGGTAGAAGTAATGTCATTTATAATAAGGGGCTGACTACCATTGTTGGTGAAACTAAAAACATGAGTTTTTAATCCGTTAAGTTCGTTGATATTGCCGAAATTGAAACTTGTTTTATCAAAAGTTATGGAAGGTTCGGTAAACTGGGCATAATTATTGTAAAATTGACCTCCCATAATAACCAAACAAAGAGCTATTATCAATCGTTTCATATTATCAGAATTAGTAAGAGTAAAACAAATCAAAATTAATAATTTCAACCGTCAATTAGCGATGGGTAGAATTACAAGGATATTATTGGGATTACTCATGGTAATCATTTTCCTGACCGGCCATCCGGCCAGGGCTCAGTTCTATAATGGACTCAATATGAGCTTTGGGAAGAACCGCATTCAATATCCAAAGTCGGAAGTGCTCGAAAGTGAGTTCTTCGCATCTTTTTACCGGTTTGACCGTTATGACGTATATTTCTATCCCAAAGGAAAGGAACTGGCCGAATATGTGAGCCGGTTTGCCTACCGTGAATTGACCAGGCTTGAGAATTTCTTCGAATATTCCTTGTCCAAACGAATCATATTCCTGGTGTATAACCGGTTGTCAGATTACCGGCAAAGCAATATTGGCCTGGTTTCGGGTAAAGATGAAACCAACATCGGCGGGGTAACCCGTATTCTCGACAATAAAGTTTTTCTTTATTTTGAGGGAGATTACCGCAAATTCGATCAGCAGATGCTGGCTGCAATTACCGAAGTGATCATGCAGGAGATGCTTTATGGAGGCACCATGCGCGACCGTCTGGCCAGTTCAACCCTGCTGAACCTGCCGGAGTGGTATTATAACGGACTAATCTCCTTCCTGTCAAAAGGCTGGGATGTTGAAACGGAAAACCGGGTTAAAGATGGCATCCTATCCGGACGATTCGATAAATTCAATCGCCTGGAAGGTCAGGATGCGGTTTATGCAGGCCATTCCATCTGGTATTTTATTTCAGAGACTTTCGGGAAGTCAGTCATTCCGACGATAGTCTATTTTACAAGAATCAACAGAAATATCTCATCCGGATTTCTTAACGTCCTGGGTACTACCCTTAATGCGCTCAGTTATGAATGGCTTCACTTTTATAAAACCAGATATGCAGAAGTCGCGCATCAGGGAGATATCCCGGATTCGCAACTGGTTAAATTGAAAAACCGAAAAGGAACCGAGTTCCTCAGAGCCAGAATCAGTCCCGACGGGCGTTATATTGCTTATACATCAAACAGTGAGGGACAAATCCGTGTTAATCTGTATGATGTTCAAACCAATAGATCGAAAAAAATCTATCAAACAGGTGCAAAACTGGGTCAGATCGAAGACTATTCATTCCCCGCTCTGGCCTGGCACCCCTCCTCAGGACTGCTGGCCATGATTATGGAATATAAAGGCAAAATCCGATATAGCCTTTATCCGCTTGATACCCGAAAATGGGAACATCAGGATATCAAGCAATATGATAAAATTCTCAATTTTTCTTATTCTGATGACGGATTGAACCTGGTATTATCAGGGGTGATCAATGGCCAGTCGGACATCTTTGTCTACAACCTTGTTGCCAATACTACCGAACGCCTTACAAACGACCGGGCAGATGATTTTTCCCCAAGGTTTATTGATAAATCCTCCAGAATAATATTTACCAGCAACCGGAAGGATCTTTCACTGGAGGAGCAGAAGGACAAACAGTTACAACAACAGAATCTGGATGTATTCATCTATGATTATACCGCTAAGTCTGATCATCTGACACGATTGGCCGAAGATGAATATGTCGACCGGTTCCAGCCCGACCGGCTGGCAGATAATAAATACTACTATCTGGGGGATGATAATGGCCTGCGAAACAGATATATGGCTGAATATGACAGTGCAATCATTTCAATTGATACAACAATACACTATTCATTTAGTACCAAATCCACCCCATTAACCAATTATGGCCGCAATATCCTTGATCAGTCATTCTCGAAGTCAACAAACGAATTCTCATCATTGATTTACTCCAACGGGAAATATAAGCTGGCCAGGGGAACACTTAATCAATCTTTACCGGCACAAGCTTTGCCGATTACTGCTTTCCGTACCAAATTGTCACGTGATCTTGCCCGCCAGGATAGCATCAGGGCTGCTGCTTCGTCTGCCGCTCCCGCTCCGGTTACTCCTTTCTTACCCCATCGTCCGCTGACTCTTACACCCGATACCCTTGCACAAAAAACCGGTATTAACATCAATAATTATGTTTTTGAGGCAGAAAGAAATGCCCCGGCTTCAACAGCAAGGCCCCAAAGAATATCCGACCCGGGTTTGAAAGATCCGGTGACCGGCCGGGTTTTCGATTTTCCACCCTTGAGAATTTATCAACCAGCTTTCTATATAAACTATCTGGCTTCTCAGGTCGATTTTACCTTCCTGAACTCTTCCTATCAGTCATTTACCGGTGGGGCTGTTTATTATAACCCCGGATTCAACATGTTATTCAAAGTAGGTACGCAGGATCTTTTTGAAGATTATAAACTCATCGGAGGTGTTCGGTTTGGGGCTGATTTTGAGAGCAATGAATATATGCTAAGCTTTGAAAACCTGAAAAAGCGACTGGATAAGGAGATCATTTTTCACCGGCAGGTTTATCAGACTCCCACCCAGGATTATTCTTCTATTGTCAAGGCAACAACTCAGGAACTCTTTTACCTTTTGAAATATCCTTTCAGCCAGGTAAATGCTCTGAAAGCTACCCTGAATGGCCGTATCGATAATTATAGCTTTCTTTCGACCGACCAGCAGAATATGAATAAGAAGGGGATTACAAAATACTGGGCCGGATTCAAGCTTGAATATATTTTTGATAATACCAGGATGATCACCCTTAACCTTTATGAGGGTATGAGGTACAAAGTATTCGGTGAGTATTATCAACAAGTTAACGGGAATTGGTCCGATGTTTTTATTGTCGGGGCCGATGTCCGGTATTACCAGCCAATTCACCGGACTCTGATCTGGGCTAACCGGTTTGCCGCGAGCACTTCGTTTGGAGGAAGCCGGTTGATCTATTACCTTGGTGGGGTAGATAACTGGACCAACCTATCCCGGACTGTTCCAACATTCGACAGCAGTATGCCGATAGATACCACGCAAAACTTTGTATATCAGACTCTTGCTACCAACATGAGAGGATTTTCACAGAATATCCGAAACGGTAATAGTTTCGCTGTCTTTAATTCTGAACTTCGTTGGCCGGTTTTCAGGTATTTTGCAAATAAACCGATCAACTTCGATTTTCTTAATAATTTACAGATTGTCGGCTTTTTTGATATTGGCACTGCCTGGAGCGGACCAACACCCTGGGATAAAAGAAATCACCTGAACCGTGAAGTCATCAAAAACGGACCTTTGGTTATTGTGATCGATAAAGGCAATGAACCGATTGTCTCGGGTTTTGGTTTTGGCCTCCGGAGCCGGCTGCTGGGTTATTTCGTAAGGGCGGATTGGGCCTGGGGAATTGAGAATCATGTAATCCTGCCAAGAATTTTTTATCTGTCGCTTAGCCTGGATTTTTAACAAATCAATATGATGAAACCGGATACAATCAAAAGCCTGGCGAACCAGCTCTCTGATGAAATCAAAACCATTCGCCGAACTCTCCACGCGAATCCGGAGTTGTCATTTAAAGAGTATGAAACGGCAGGATTTATTGAAAGAACTCTCAACGGATGGGGGGTCAGCCATGAACGAATCGCCAATACCGGGATTACCGGACTGATTGAGGGATCGGAGAGCGGTAAGTACCTTGTTTTGCGGGCCGACATTGATGCTTTGCCAATTGTTGAAACGAATACCTGCGATTACCGGTCGAAAAATGCCGGCGTCATGCATGCGTGCGGACATGATGTCCATACTGCCGCGCTTCTGGGAGCCATTAGGATTATTTCATCACTCAGGAATGATTGGAACGGTCGCATCCGGTTTATCTTTCAGCCAGCGGAGGAGGTTCTTCCCGGTGGAGCGCAAAAAATTCTGGAATCGGGTTTGCTCGATCATCCTGAGCCTGATTTTATTATCGCCCAACATGTTTATCCCGAATTACCCGCAGGTATGTTCGGCTTTCGTGAAGGGCCATATATGGCATCAACAGATGAGATCTATATGGAAATTAAGGGAATTGGCGGTCATGGTGCATTGCCGCACAAACTCATTGATCCTGTGTTGATTGCCAGTCATCTCGTGGTTAGCCTGCAGCAAATTGTCAGCCGTAGAATACCTGCTGATATCCCGGCAGTCCTGTCATTCGGTAAATTCGATGCCCCTGGTTCTACCAACGTCATTCCTCCAACAGTAAAACTCGAGGGCACTTTTCGGATAATGGACGAAAACTGGCGGCTAATTGCTTTGGACGAAATACTAAGAATGGCAAGCGGCATTGTCTCCTCAATGGGGGCTATGCTTGACTGCCGTATCGTTCCGGGATACCCTGCCCTTAAGAATAATCCTGAACTCACCCGTGTTTTAAAAAACCTGGCCGTCAGTTATGCCGGACCAGATCAGATCGCCACATTGCCTTTACGGATGACCGGTGAAGACTTCTCCCGCTATGCACAACGGTTCCCGGCTGTTTTCTACCGTTTAGGAACCGGGGGCGGAAATTTCAATAACCCTGTTCATCATCCTGAATTTGACGTAGATGAATCTGCCCTCACCCATGGTATGGGAATGATGGCATGGCTGGCGGTACAGGCCTGCTCGTGCCCCGAAGTACCTCCCCCCGCCCCATAGCCGTCAACCTAAGGGATTTTTCTGCTACAAAAGCAAGGTTGGAAGTTAAAAGGTTGAGATTCCAATTCAGAATTCCGAATTCCGAGTTGGAGATTCAGGTTACTATGAAGGTGTATTTCTACTTCACAAATACTTGAATCTAATTATTCGGAACTCGGAATTCTGAATTCGAATCTCTGACTTCAAACTTCTCCTTCAGAAAGTCAATTAACTCCTTAGGTTGACGGCTATGGGGCAGGGGGAGGTACCTACAGTAACCCTTGGATCCTTACCCGCAATGCATCCAGGTCTTCTGCCGACGGAACATATTTTATCTTTTCGGTGGCAACCACTTCAAATCCCGACTCGGTCATCGTGGTGGCAATATCCTCAATCTGTTTAGGACCCCAGCCATAGGATCCGAACACAATGGATTTCCGGTTTTTGGGTGCTAACCCCAACAGATAGGTAAGGAATGCGGCCATGGTCGGCAACATTCGCCCGTTCAAAGTAGGAGAGCCTATGCAAATATATTCAGAATCAATTACTTCTGTCATGATATCTGAAATGTGGTTGTATTGTAAACTCAACAGGGAAGTAACATAACCGCTTTGCTCAAAAGCGTCCTGAATAGCCAATGCCATCGCCTCCGTGGAGTGCCACATGGTGTCATAAACAATCAGTGCCTTTTTGCGGGTTTCATTGCTGGCCCAGCTTGTATAACCGCTGATGATTTCTTTAACATGCTTTCGCCAGATGATCCCATGGCTATTGGCAATGATTTCAATGTCAATGTCTTTAATTCCGACCAGAACCTTTTGAACCTGTTTGGAGTATGGAAGCACAATATTTGCATAGTACTTTCGTGCTTCCAACATGGTAATATCCAAAGGATATTCATCGTCAAAGCGCTCCGACGAAGCCAGATGTTGTCCAAATGCGTCATTGGAAAACAGGATCTTGCCCTCAGGCATATAGACCACCATATTATCCGGCCAGTGAACCATCGGAGTCAGAATGAAATGGAGGTTTCTTTTTCCCAGGTTCAGAACCGTCCCTGATTCCATGGGTTTAAAATTCCAATTCTCCTTATAGTGTTCACGCAAACCGGTTTCTCCTTTGGGTGAACAGAAGAGGGCCGCCTTCGGGGCTATCTTCATAATCTCCGGCAGACCGCCGGAATGGTCCATCTCCACATGATTGCATACTACATAATCAATTTTCGATGGATCAACCACCGAACGGATCCTTTCAAGCATTTCACCTGTCAGATATGATTTAACCGTATCGATCAGGGTGATTTTCTCATCAATGATCAGATAGGCATTATAGGTTGTTCCCCGCTGAGTCAGGTAGCCATGAAAGCTCCTGAGATTCCAGTCAATCCCTCCAACCCAGTAAACTCCTTCCTTAACTTTTACTGCCTTCATAGTTGTCAGTTGTCTATTGTCAGTTGTCGGTTAACTGATAACCGATAACTGATAACCAGAAATTAATGTCATAGTTAAACTCTGCACCAATTATTGAGCGGCTGCTTTCGTTGAATCCACAAATACCCTGGTTGCGAGTTCCCGGTCGAGCATGAGCAAACCATAACCATTGTCGCCGATCATTTTCAACTGTACAAGAATCTGCTCAGCATTAGCCTCCTCTTCAACCTGTTCGGCTATAAACCACTGAAGCATACTGTTTGTGGCATGGTCTTTTTCCTCTATAGCAATATTTGCAAGGTTATTGATCAGTGCAGTTACATGCTGCTCATGTTTCAAAGTCTCACTAAATATGTCAATGGCATTTTTCCAATCAATCTGCACTGCTGCAATGGGTTTCAGGCTTACCTGGCCTCCACGGGAATGAACATAATCGAAGAATTTAATGGCATGGGTAACTTCTTCCTGCCACTGGATTTTCATCCAATTAGCAAAACCGCGCAGGTTCTGCCTTTCAAAATAAGCGGACATCGACAGATACAGATATGCTGACCAGATCTCAGCATTAATTTGTTCATCGATAGCGGGTTGCATTTTTTTACCTATCATAGCTCTTCTCCTGAATGTTTAGTTTTAACAAAGTTGAGAATAATTAGTTTAAGGATGGTACTTCGACCCGGATAGAATTTCTTTCGCACTGGTTATACCGATAAGATCCTTAAGATTAATGCCGGAAGCCTTCACATAGCTGCTTACAATACGATAACCAATCCAGACGCCCACCCTTCCGGGTGACTCATTCCCGAAATCACGGGTGAATGGAGCCTCCTCGATAAATTTCCTGATAGACAACCGTTCGGTTGAAAAGAGTATCTTCTGTTCAGCCAGATATTTCCACATCGCCTTTTCCTGGACACGGCACCAGCTCAATTGTTCTTCCGTATAATGAAACAATTTTTCATCACTGAGTTTGGGTAATAACTTACTGGTAATATAGTATACCTTGCCTTCGTAAATCATCCGGTCGAGAAATCCTCCATCTGTTGCCGGCCCTGGTAATTCGCTATATAGCCAGGCTCTCACTGCGTCAGCAGGCAAATTGTCCGGATTCATATTTTTCCGGATATATACAGGTATTCCTAAGCCCTGATAAAATGGACTATCAGAGCCCAGATAATTATCAACCCCAATTCCCAGGCACCCCGGTAAAGTGATGAATGATTGATTGAAACCCGAAATAAACGTGATCAGATAATCGGGACGTTTATTTCCGGTAAGAGTAGCCCAGCGACCCAATGCACCATCAATTTCCCGGCAGCTCTCCTGATATAAACCGGCCGATTTGTCTGCCTCGGAATATACGCGCCTGATCAATGAATCACCGACAAATCTCTCCAGTTGCCCGGCGTATCCGGGAAGGCTATCCGGGCCAATTCTGATAACTTCTTCATTGAAAATCCTGAAAAATGGAACTAAATTGTTGTGATTAAAATGGATACTATCGGATAAGCTGGCAGGGGATATCGTGAAAACCAGTTTTTCAAACCTGATCAGTGAACCGTGACCTGTTTTTTTCTGGCGGTCACAGGCAACGGTTCCGATAACTATGATTAGGATAAGAATGCCTATTTTTGACTGTAAGATTAATGGGTTTGTCTTCATAACTTTACTGATCAATACTAATGCCGATGACAAAACGTTAAAACTACTGAAAATCTTGCGATGCATATGAAAACAAAAGTCTTTCTGGCAGCAATAGCCCTCTTTTTTGGCTCCACCTTGCTGCATGCACAGCATTCTGACCGACGGGTAAGTTTTGCTTTCAGCCTCCAGCCCCATCTTAACTGGATACACGCGGATGAAGCCTTTCTTAGCAAAGGACCAGTCAGGCTGGGTATTGAGGGCGGATTGCGGATGGATTATAAATTCGAGCGGTTCTATGCTTTATCCTTCGGGGTGAACCTGAACCAAACCGGAGGTAATATAGTATATAAAGAAGCCCTGTACCTGGATCGGATTCACGGTCTGGATACCTTGCAGCCTGGCACAATGGTCACTTATCGCCTTCAATATGTGGAGGTTCCGGTAGCATTGAAGTTTATAATGCCCGAAATCGGTTATTCAACCTGGTTTACTGAAATCGGCGTGGATCCGATGTTTAATACTCTTGCATTCATTAATGCAACCGATAATAACATTGAAAAAGAGCCTTTCCAGCAAGGTGTCGGCAAATTTAATCTTGCCTGGCATGCCGGACTGGGATTGAATTACTCACTTGGAGGCAGCATCAGTCTGCAATTTGCCATTGTTTACAAGAATACTTTTCTGGATGTAACCAGGGAGAATGATATCCGGAAGGCTGATAATGCCCGGATCAACCAGGTTGGATTAAAAATGGGTATAGTATTTTGATTTATGAAAATCGCCATAGCACAGTTAAACTTCCGGATTGCTGATTTTGAAGGCAATCTGAATCTAATGAGGGATGCCATTAAAAAGGCTGAAAAAGAAGCAGTTGATCTGATTATTTTTTCCGAATTGTCAATTTGCGGCTACCCTCCTCTGGATTTGCTTGAACAACGCGATTTTATTGACCGGTGCGGGGAAAGCATCCGGCTTCTGACCGATTGTACATCCAAAGTTGCCGTCATTGTTGGTAGTCCCGCCATCAACCCTAATGAAAAGGGTAAGAAATTATACAATGCAGCATATCTTTTGGCCAACAAGGAGATTTTGGCTGTCCGGCACAAAACGCTTCTACCTACCTATGACATTTTTGATGAATATCGTTATTTTGAGCCAAATTCTGAATTTAATATCGTTGAATTTAAGGGATTAAAGATTGCTTTAACCATTTGTGAAGACATCTGGGATGATCAACCTATAGAGAATGCATTTTCCAGATCCCGCTTATATACGGTATCACCGATGGATTTTTTAACCAGGTACCAGCCCGACATTATGATTAATATCTCGGCTAGCCCTTTTGCGGCTAACAGGATAAATGCCCGGGAAGAAGTGCTGCGTCAAAATGTAAGCAAATATGGCATACCATTATTTTATTGCAACCAGGTTGGAGCAAATACCGAATTGATTTTTGACGGATTCTCAATGGTCCTTGACCGGCACGGAATGATAGTCGATCGGTTTACACCTTTTGCAGAAGAGGTCAGGTCATATGTCGTTGAGAATTTAACGAACCCGCCTGATGCCTGGACGTCTGCAGTTGAAATCAATCTCAGCGAGGAATACCGGATAGAAATGATGCATAAAGCACTGGTTTTCGGTATAAAAGACTATTTTTCGAAGATGGGTTTCAAACGGGCAGTTTTAGGGCTTTCCGGAGGAATGGATTCTGCTCTCACACTGGTTCTTGCAGTCGAAGCTCTTGGCGCAGAAAATGTTTTGCCGGTTCTCATGCCGTCGCGCTTTTCATCTGATCATTCGATTACCGATTCCATTGAGCTTGCCAATAACCTCGGAGTTAAATGGAGCCGCATCCCGGTGGATCCGATGATGGAATCCTTTCTTGAACAACTTAAACCTGAATTTCTTGGTCTTCCTGAAGATGTAACTGAAGAGAATCTGCAGGCAAGGATACGGGGAGTCATTCTGATGGCTTTGGCTAATAAGCTGAATATGATTTTGTTGAATACTTCCAACAAGAGTGAGGCTGCTGTAGGGTATGCCACTTTATATGGAGACATGAATGGCGGTTTATCTGTTCTGGGTGATGTTTACAAGACCGATGTTTACGCGATTGCCCGTTATTTAAACAGGTACGGGGAAATTATACCACGCAATATATATATAAAGGCACCATCAGCTGAATTACGGCCCGGACAAAAAGACAGCGACTCACTACCGGAATATAATGTGCTGGATCCGATTCTTTACCGGTATATCGAAATGAAAGAGCCGGTGGCAACCATAGTCAGTAACGGATTTCAAAGAGAGGTGGTTGAAAAGGTCATTTCGCTTGTCAATAGGAGCGAATACAAACGGTTCCAATCGCCCCCGATCCTCCGTGTATCCTCCAAAGCCTTTGGGATGGGCCGCCGTATGCCCATTGTAGCCAAATATTAGCACAACCCTCAACCTATCAACCTATCAACCTATCAACCTATCAACCTATCAACCTATCAACTTCTTCATAAAAATATTTGGTTGGTATTGTTAATGTCGTTATTTTAGCGGAATTATGGGGATTGCTATATCCTCGTAAAAAAGAGTATGAAATTAACTTTAACTTTAATTATTAATTTTTATTTAACATTATGAGTAAACACCTACGTTTCGGAAGGCTGTTCAGTTTGTTAGCGA
>JBBAAF010000098.1:0-14541 GCA_041658425.1 Bacteroidales bacterium
GTAATTATCAGACCTATGGAGTTTTATACAATTGGCCAGCAGCTATGAAGGGAGCTAATAGCAGTAACCAAAATCCTAGTGGAGTTCAAGGCATTTGTCCAGATAATTGGCACCTTCCGTCTTATTCCGAAGTTGATGTATTGCTTAATTATCTAGGAAATCATCCTGGTAAAAAGATGAAAACCACATATGGCTGGAATAATAGTGCTAATGGCGATAATTCTAGCGGTTTCACTGGCCTTCCTGGGGGATATCGTGATTACAGAGGGTTTTTCTGGGATATTGGAAATTATGGCAACTTTTGGACCTCATTAGCCGAAGATGCAGCAATGGCCTATAGATATAGGTTAAATTACACCAACGATGAGGTCTGGCGAGATGCCTGGATGAAAGATGGCGCATATTCCGTTCGTTGTCTAAGGAACTGATGTTATGCAACCTTCATATAAAATGGAGAAGAATTCATAATAATTGGCCGACAGATTCCCTTATGGCCTTAGTTAGGTAACTCTCTCCATGTAATAAGTCTTCTGAGGAGTTAGGAGCACGATAGTTAATAAAGTTTACTCAGCATACTGGAATTAATTTCTAATTTGGCATCCGCCTAACATTTATTAATTTTTACTATCATGAAATTGCAAGATGTTCATAAGGAGGATTTTGAAAGGGAGATTTTTCGGCTTAAAAAAATTGATCTCGATGCCTTAAATAGTCGCGGACCATTCATGCCAAATAAATGTCCAGCCTGTAAGAGCCCTCATGCATTACCCAAATTTGACAAAGATGGCTTCCATTACCTTGAATGTGATGTTTGCCAAACATTATTCCTATCACCCGTACCAACAAATGAAGCAAAAGAATGGTATTTAGAAAATAGTCAATATTTGAAATATTGGCGTGAGAATAAGCCTACTGAAGTCAGGGCAACGAGAAATAAAGTCTTATATAGCAAAAGAGCCAACAGTATTGCCGAAGTTGCAAGCAAATACAATACAACTTTTAGAAGAATCCTTGAAATCGGTGGTGGTATGGGTGAAATGTCTGTTTTTTTAGAAGAAGTTTTGCCATATGATGAATATTTGATTGTAGAACCACAGCTTGTTACTACCGATTACTTTAAGGTTAAGGTTATCAACTCCACGATTGAAAATTTAGAACTTAACGAACAAGTCGATCTGGTGCTGGCTTACGAACTTATTGAACATATTACAGATCCGGATATTCTTCTTTCAAAGATTATCAGCAATCTCGTTGTCGGTGGGTTTTTTATTCTTACAACTCCAAGCAGTGCTGGCTTTGATATACAGGTTTTAAACGAAAAGGCAAGAGCAGTCGGTTATGACCATGTTAGTCTTTATAATGTAAATTCACTAAAATATCTGTTAGAGCGACACGGATTTGAAATAGTTGAAATTTCAACACCTGGATCCTTAGATGTGCAAATGGTCAAACAAGCATTCGATAAGAATGAATTTCAAACCGATAATATTGCTTTGAATTTTCTTATGGAGAATGGAGAAAATTATCAGGAATCCTTCCAAGAATATTTGAAAAAAAGCCTGTTATCCAGCCACATGATCTGTATTGCTAAAAAGAGATAAGGACATCACCTATAACTCCATTGAAGTTAGTACCTCCCAAAATTAAGCCTCGGAAACGGGGCTTTTTTTGTTTCATCCTTACCAGTCCAGCCAAAACAAAATCCCTAGTCTTCAGAAGGCGTTCTTTTTTAACAGTAGCCTAAAAAAAGAACCAAAGAAGTCGCCGTTTCTGGCCGAAATTCCATTTTCCCATATGTCCTTCCTGACGGGAGTCTTCGCAGACGAGGGTTTCCAAAGACGTTTTTTACAAATGATGCTGAATGCTATCTACCCTTGTAAAGTTAACATCCGCATGGCTAAGTATCGAACGAAAGGTATGTCTGCGGAGGTCGAGCTAACAGGAGTACCTGTCAAACCACCCGGCGGTGTTTCTATTGTACCATGGATTTTCTCGGCATATCCTCTGTGCCTTACAGTATTCCAATTCCTCCGTGGTAGTTCAATCCGGCACCTTGATTAAGAAATTTTTCGACCGTTTTTGTTACGAAATCCGATTCTAATCGTCTACAGGCTGAAAACAAAATTTGAATGTCAAACAAAACAAATCTTAAAATCATGAAAAAAGTTATTACACTCATGCTGGTTGCCCTGTTTCCTCTGCTGGCACTGGCGCAGAATTCGGCTATCGACAAGGTTTTCAAGAAGTACGGCGACCGGGATGGTTTCACCGTGGTGACCATCAGTAAAGGATTGCTGAAGATGGCAGCCAATATGGATGATGACCGCGAATCCCAGGATTTCCTTAGCCGGGTGAATCAGATTAAAATACTGGCTGTTGAAGATCACAGTACCGACATCAATCTTTACGACGAAGTTCTGTCAAACCTTGATAAGAGTGATTATGAAGAGTTGATGACTGCCAAAAGCAAAGGCGAGGAGGTTCTGATCCTTGCAAAAAAAGACGGCGACATTATCGAAGAGTTGATCATTTTAGTTGGCGGCAGCAATGACAATGCGCTGGTGTATATTTCAGGTAAAATGAACATGAAGGATCTTGCAAAGCTCTCCTCTTCGGTCAACATTGAAGGTGCAGGTCTCGATCACCTGAAGGACCTGAATAAGTAGCCGCGCTGGTTAAATCCAAATACCCAAACAACCATATCTTCAAACGGCTTTCCGGAAACGGGGAGCCGTTTTTATCCTTTGATCAGGTTTTCAACAAATGAAATCGCAATGAGCATCACGAAGAAAACCATTTGGGCGACATAAAGGGTTAAAGCCAGGCGGTTCCGGATCCGGATTTTCAGCAAAGGAAACAGCGATGCGAGGGCCAGCGAGACCAGAAACCACATAATATAATTGTTGAACGGGACTTTACCTCCCTCCCAAAACCACATTTTCATCCAGATGGCAGCCGGTTCGAGCAGAAAATCAAACACCACCATCAGGACAGCCGCCAAAACCGTTCTGTATAAAGGATGCATGGTAATTCCCTGCACCACCGTAACCGTCAGGTAAAGCATCATTAACCAGCTGAGCCCCATCACGAGCGGCGTACCGAACAGTGCAGGCCCCATGTACAAGCTATATCCGTATTCTCCGAAAAGCACCCCGGTGTTCACACCAAGGACCTCAACCAGCCATCCCGCCAGGAAGATCACCCCCGACACCCAATACAATTTCCTGTTATGGGTTCGATCAGCCATACCCAACACAACCACGCAAACGATGAGGGTCAAAGGAACCAACCGGATAAAGAATTCTCTCGTCCATGGAATACCCATGCCCAAAATTCCAACAGTGAAGAAGATCCAGATGAATTTCCGGAGTTCTTTTTCGGGGATCAGGTATCGGTTACCGGGCTTCCCGTTTCGGGTGCGGTGAGAATCGTTATAGACCATAAACTGAACGAGGTATTTCGATATATAAATTTACTCAGCCTTGTGAATCATCTTTCCGAGTCCTCTTTGGATTCGTTCGAATGTTTCCATACTTCGGGCGAGGGGTTCGGATGAGAAATCACGGTATTTATCGTATTTATCATCCCCGAGGTTAACCCCCGGATAGACCAGGACAACCATTTGATCGGTACAATTGGTGTTCACACGTTCAACGAGGTGGTCCATGTAAGGATGATAAGATACCGATCCTTTACGGCCTGAAAAAATAAAAATAATATCATCAGAAGAAGATCTCTGAAGAAATAAATTAAAATATTCCCATTTTCCGATATCGAAATCCTTAATTGTCGGATTGGAATTTGTTTTAGAAATGATGGAATAAATTATCTCCCTTGTTTTTGCATTTGCAAATAAATGGATTGTCTTATTTAATTCACTGTTTAATAATATTGCCTTTCTGATCAGGTAATCGAATCCTTGTTCCAGTTCCGACAGCGGCGGGCAAAACAGAACGATTCGCTTGTACGTGATCAACGGGTTTACCAGCCGGCATACCATAATACTTTTCTCGCTGGTATCCAGAATATGTTCGGTTTTGTGGCCGAAAATCCGATCCGTAAGGGTTTCTTTCATAGGCCAGCCGAGAATGATGGTTTGAACATCAAGATCACGGCTGATCCGGTTAATTCCTGCAGGCACATTATGGTCGGCAGTAACCATAATTTCGATTTTTGAATCGGGCAGCGTAAATCCATGAACCATTTTCTCGAGGTTATTCCGGACATGTATCAGTTTGGATTCCGCATCGCCTTCTTCATCCACAACCGATAATACCCGTAACGGGTTATCACTCTTTTTATCACGAATAAACTGGGCAAACTCCAGCAATCCATCAAGATTCATAAAATTTGCCACTGAAATCAGCATGGATTCCCGGTGTTCCGGCTCTGCAACGATCTCTGGACCAGCACCTTCTTCAGCAATAACGATTTTTTTAGCCGCTTTTTCAGTGGCGAATGAAGCCACGAGGCAGGTAACAAGAATCAGAATAATGGTGCCATTCAAAATATTCTCATCAATGATCCCGGCTTTAAACCCAACCAGGATAACAGCCATTGTGGCCGCTGCATGCGAGCTGCTGAGCCCGAATATGAGTAACCCTTGCGCCTTTGAATACCCGAAAATATATTGGGTGGACCGGGCGGCTAAATATTTCCCGATAAGGGCTACCACAGATAAAACAAGCGCGACCAATAATGCTCTGGGTCCGTTGTTGAGTACCCCCAGATCAACAAGCATCCCAACACTGATCAGAAAAAAGGGGATAAAAAGTGCATTTCCGATAAACTGAATCCGGTTCATCAGCATGGAAGATTGGGGTACCAGTTTGTTGAGGGCCAGACCGGCAATAAATGCACCGATAATCGGCTCCAATCCGGCCAATTGAGAAGCGAAAGCAGCTAAAAAAACGATGGATAGAACAAACACGTAATGCGAAGATTTCTCTCCTTCGAGCCGGATAAAAAACCATTTGGCCACCCTCGGAACCACAACAAACATGATCAGAAGCAGCAATACCATCCCCACAATGATCCGGATCCAGAAACCGCCCGGCAGATTACCTGCATGAGTACCGGTAATAATGGCAAGTAACAGCAAAACTGCAGTATCGGTTATAATAGTTCCCCCAACGGTTATGGCAACGGCCTGATTTCGGGAAATCCCGAATTTGGTGACAATTGGATACGCCACCATGGTTTGAGTGGAAAAAATACTGGCCGTAAGCAGGCTTGCGGTAAAATCATAGCCAAGGATATAATAGCATGCAGGAAAGCCAAGAGTCAGAGGCAATGCGAAGGTCAGAAAACCAAATCCCAGACTGTGATAACGGTTGCGGCGAAATTCACTGATTTCCAGTTCCAGTCCGGCTATAAACATGATATATAATAGTCCGATGGTGGAAAACAGGTCGATAGCTGAATTTTTTGCAAGCCAATTCAGACCGTGAGGACCAACAATCACCCCCGCGATGATCAGGCCAATGATCCCGGGAATTTTAAACCGGCGAAATAAAATTGGTGCTAACAAAATGATTAACAGGATCAACACGAAAATGAGAACCGGGTTTTGCAACGGCAATTGAAACTGCTCTCTCAATTGGTCCAGAATAGGTTTCATGGCAGATCAAAGGTAGTAATTATTGGGCACAGGGACACATTGGGTAGAGACGCATAATTACGCGTCTCTACGGGGAATCAAGGTGGGGAACTGCAATTTTAAAAGTCTTTACGTTGATGCGAAGTTTCTGGATTATGAAGTATTAAAAACGATGGTAGAGCTGGCAGAGGAGAAATTCCCGGTGCGCCTGAAGCGAAAACCGGAGGAAGCCGGATATATGAAACACACTGATTTTGATAAGCTTACCGTCGATAAATTAGAGGTTTTTATTTACGCATCACCCCGCCTCCGCCGATCATCAGGCCTGCGGATCCTTTTTCTGATTTGCTGCCTTGCAGAGTATACAGCCCGGCAACTGAAAACTTTAGCATTTTTGTTTTATAATGGAGGGTAGTAGCCTGAAATGGTTCGCCTGTGATGGTACCGAAGGAGCTGCTCTGATCTTTCTGATGAATATACATCTGCAGGTTATTTTCACCAATCGATACCAATGGATAAACCAGAATACCTTTATTGTTCATCACAACAAAAGCAATTTTGTATTCATGACCTGTTGACTAATATTGATCTAAATTATTTTAAAAATTGTTCCAATGCAATGAAAACCAGAAAAAAAGTATTCTAATTAATCAGGAAGGGTTCTTAAGCTTGCCGGCAATAAATTCGAGCTTGCCTGCACGTTCAATGGAATAGGTTTTATCGCGGACATCCACAATCTGAAGCAGATCCCGGGCCCGCGATAATGAAACCAGCGGTACAATGCCCGGGTCATCCGAGATCTCAATCAGCAGATCGGCCAGCAACTCGAGATTCTCTGTATTCAATTCATGGTGGTTGGCCAGAAAAGCATCGAGGTTTTTAGAATCCATTCCCATCAGCATTTTCAGGGTGAATCCGGCTTCTGATTCAAATTCAAGATCAGCCATCGACAGATTGAAATCATACTGCTGCGACCGCTTGTTTTGAACCAGCTTGCCAATCAGGCCAATAACCATCTGGCCAAACTTCTGAATCTCATCAATGATGTAATCTCTTCGTTCCATTATTCTAATTTTACCACATTCTGCTGTCGTTCATCAGTCCTTCAGGACATTAACCTTCACGCACGATGCATTTTTCTTATCATGATACACACGCATTGTTGCTTTCTGGAAGTCTGAAACTTCGCAGGTGTAAATATCCACGAACTTTTGCGGGTTGCGATCGATGAGCGGGAACCATGAGTTTTGCACCTGGATCATGATGCGGTGACCCTTTTTAAACTTATGGGCAATATCGGGAAGCTCGAATTTTACCCTGGTGATTTTTCCCGGCTTAAAAGCCTCAGGTTTTTCGTATGAATTGCGATAACGTCCGCGCATTACCTCGCCCCGAACGAGCATCTGGTATCCGCCGAGCGGCACTTTAATGTCCTTGCCGGCCGGTGCTGGAACGCGATCCGGGAATACATCAACAAGCTTAACTACCCAATCGGCATCGGTGCCGGTAGTGGTAACATACAACTCAGCGGTAAGCGGACCGGTAAAGGTCATATCTTCGGTTAACACCTCCGTCTGATACACCATCACATCGGGCCGGCGTGATGCAAAACGCTGATCATCGGTCATATAAGCGG
This sequence comes from Bacteroidales bacterium, assembly GCA_041658425.1. Lineage (GTDB taxonomy): Bacteria > Bacteroidota > Bacteroidia > Bacteroidales > UBA12481 > UBA12481. The sequence continues at coordinate 7,236 of JBBAAF010000098.1, forward strand.
CATCTCGCTGGGCAGCAACGTCCTCGCGGTAGGGAACGGGCTTCATCGGATCGGAAAGGTATTCATCGAAATTATCAGCGACCAAAGGTGCCGAGAAATCAAGCTTTCCGCCAGGCTGGAAAAAGATGGATTTTTCTTCAGTATTCTTTGGCGGCCAGGTTTCAAAACTTTTCCATTCATTGGCCCCGGTGATAAAGATTGTTGCCTCTGGAAGTTCAGGCGTTCCTTGATCTTTCAAATAATAATTGAAGAAATCAACTTCGAGCTTGTGGTAATACTCGTTGGTTTTTGAACCCCAGTAAATATTACCAAGATTTTCCCCGTCGCCCATTGCCCATTGTCCGTGCGACCAGGGTCCCATAACGAGCGTGTTTTTTACCTTTTGTGAATTCTGCTCTTCTATTGCCTCATAGGTATGCAGCGTTCCCCATAGGTCTTCAGCGTCAAACCAGCCGCCAACAGTCATCACAGCCGGCTGTACTTTTTTCAGATAAGGCCTCGGATCTGTAGCTTTCCACCATGCATCATAGTTTGGATGTTCCAGCAGCTCCTGCCAGTATTTTACGCTATCAGCGAAGAATTGCCTCGTGCTTTTAACGTTTCCGAGACGCATAAAAAACTCATAGCTGTCGGGCACCGGAAAGCGAAAGCCCGAGTTGTTCTGTCTGGTTGGCACTGCCATGGGGTCACCGAACTGCGTGTAAAAGGAGAATCCATCGAGCATCATAAAGGCTCCGTTATGGTGCCAGTCGTCACCGATAAACCAGTTCGTTACCGGGGCCTGAGGACTTACTGCCTTGATAGCCGGATGGTTTGCCAGGATCGCCATAGTGGAATAAAATCCCGTATAGGAAACGCCCATTACACCAATACGGCCGTTGTTGCTCTTCACGTTCTTGACGAGCCATTCGGCAGTATCATACGTATCAGAAGACTCATCGATCTCTGTTCCTTTCTTATCCGGATTGAAAGGCCTGACATTCACAAACTTACCTTCGCTCATGTACCGGCCCCTTACATCCTGAAAAACAAGAATATAACCCTCTTTTATTAGTCTGTAATAAACTGAAACAGAGAAATTAAACTGATCAACACCGCCTGGTTCCGAATTGTAAGGCGACCGTACCATAATCATCGGAGCCGGGCCGTTTACATTTTTAGGGGTATATAACGATGTAAAAAGTTTTACGCCGTCGCGCATGGTGATACAAACTTCCTGTTTATCATAGATTTCCTTAATTTTAGTTGGGCTACCCTCCGGCATTTCCACCGGAGTTCTCGAATAGGACATCGGTTCCTTCAATGTTCCCTGCTTGAAAGTACCAATGATGTTGGTAAAGCCCGGATCTGTAAAACCCTGGTAATCAATTCCACCCTGCGCAAAGGTGAAGGAAAGCTTTTGACCCGTGAGTGTAACCGTGCTTAGCGGTATTCCAAAAGCACCCTGATCAGGACTATCAAATGCTCCGGTATAGCCATCTGTTGTTTGGGTAAAATGGAGATTCAGCCGCAGGAACATTCCCTGAACTTCGAGCGACCCATACCAATCACCTGCCAATGACTGTGCTTTGAGTCCGTTGATTGGCAGTGCCGATACTATTATTACAATGAATAACAGCGATTTAAGGATTGGTTTAGTTTTCATTCTGATTTGGTTTCAATTTATATGCAGTTAGACGCAAGGAAGAAAAAATTGTTACATCCTTAGCTTTTTTTTAAAAAAACTTCAAACCATTTGGAAAGATCGAAACAATACTATTATCTTTGTTCTATACATCTTGTATTATACTTTATGAAAAATAAAAAAGAACTTTCAGATCAACTGCTTGAAGCCTGGGAAGAGACACATAAAAAGGGGCAGCTTACCCTGTGGATCTTCCTGGCTTTGCGCGACGGGCCAAAGTATGTCAGTGAAATTAAGACATTCATTGAGGTCAACACCAACCAGACAATCATCTGCGAAGAGCAGAGCCTCTATCGCGCACTCCGGAAATTCCAGCAGGTCGAAATGACGGGATTCAATCCGGGTAAAGGCCAGGGTGGGCCCGACCGCAAGTATTACTACATCACGCCGATGGGGGAAGATATCCTTGACCTCTTCATAGAGCGTAATATCCGGCTATTCTTCCGTCCGGAAATTGAAAACCTGATGAACAGAAAACAACCTTAAAAATCCTGATCATGAAAATTTTTACCAGACAACTCTTCATTTTTGCCATTCTGATGGTTTTACCTGGGCAATCCACATCATTATGAACACGTTACTGATATACTCAACCCACTTCTATTCTGGGGTTTTATCCTGATACTGCATACTATTATCTTTCTGATCACAAGGAAGGACACGATCCGAGGTATCCATAAAGATGAGATATTTTAGCGTATTACCACCGTTTGGTCCATCTTTCCGGTCGTTGCGGGCCATTTTGATATGGCTGGATCAGATTCGCCTGTTACTATGTGATACTCGAAATCACCGGTTATCTGCGAGGCAGGGATGATGGATTTGTATACACCATTTTTAACCAGCTTGAACGGGACGTTGTTGTAGTTTAGGTTGCCCAGCGGCCTGAAATTCACCAGCGCATCAGTGGGTTTGAAGCCATAAACGATCATCGTGACTTCCAGATTTTCCCCTTGCTCCAGAATTGTTCTCACGGTAAGAACCATCAATTTTTTGATCTTCAGCAATTCAACCGACGGAATAGCTTCAGGCGGAAGTTTCCTTCCAATCAGCTTCTCGATCCGTGCGGCATGGCCGTCAACGTTATAGGTTAACAGGTGCTGCTCCCAGTTGGCTATGGTACCCAGATCGCCCGGGGTGGAGGCATAGGCCAGCAAATATCCGAGAGCTTCATTGATAACTTCCATTAGCTTAATACGCTGGCTGATAAACTGATCCGCGTATGCTCCGGCATCTGTTTGTCCCGCCTTCTCCAGCTGCTTCAACAATTTCTCGGTTTCACCAAGAGCACAGGCAAACTTTCCGAAAGCCCGGTGATATTTAAAGAAATTGAGCCAGTAATCGAAGCGGTCCAGGTTGCCGGCGCCCTTCACCCGGCCTCTCCAGGATTTGATCCGGTCGACAAATGCATAATCGGGTGCGCGATTTTCCCAAGGAAGGGTATCGATGATCACGCCGCCCGGACCGGTCCAGTCGCCCTGACGCGGCAGCCGGGTCTTTTTACCACCTCCCTTATTTATGGATACCTCCTGCCCATCGAGACTGGTCAACATGTTGGCCATCGAATCGGCTACCTCGGTGCCAAACTGGGCAAGGGCCCAATCGTTATAGAAATCACCAATGGGGAGATCGCGGGTTTTGCGCATGAAATTGGAATCGGCCTCAACGGGAGTGACGAGTGACCCCGGCCTTCGCCGGGGCAGGCTCCAGTGACGAGTGACGGTTGTCCAACCGGCTTGAGCCAGGGCACCGACATTCGTTTGCAGCGTTTGGGTTCGCCAATGGATGCCGATCAAACCAGTGCAACCATAGGCGAGTGCATCGGCGGCATCGGCACGCATCCGCCCGGCCCAGAGCTGCATACTGGTGAGTGCCGGATCATCTTCCATCCACGGGATGGCCCACAATGGACGGCCGGTAACCTTTGCGAATCCGGGATCAACGGGAGTGAACCCAACCTGCTGGTTGATGCAGCTCATCGGCCAGCTTTTAGGCAGGAGCTGATCGAACATCGACCGGTCCTGCACAGGCCCCAGAACCCAACCGCAAGTCGCAAGTTGGAATGGATTGCCAACTGCCGCAACAGCTTCCTGCGCTGCTTTCATATCGTCAATCGTCAATTGCAGAAGTTCCTTGGTATTCCCGCTCCAGGTCCAGTCTTCCGAGGTCCAATACCAGTAATAATCGACCGGGTAATTCCGCTTGATCCATTCAAACATCCCGGTATAGTATTCAACGGTCTTGGCTGCCGGATTTTTTTCTTTCACCCGTTTAGGAACGGTCAGTGGGGTTTCTGTTCCCACGCAGGTTTTGAGGCCCAGGCTCTTCGCAAAGCCAAACGCTTCACCGAAGAATTTACCGGTTTTATTGAACAGGTCGATCTCTGCCTGCTCTCCAGCCGGCCAGCCATTGGTACCGATCATGTAATCAGTCCCATAGCTGTCGTTTTCAAACAGATTACCCAACTGATGGGAGTAATCCTTCGTCAACTTTGCCGTATAGTCCCAGGTGCCCGAAGTAGTTGTAAAATGCCTCGATTGATAGGCAGACTTAACGGTTCCATCATCATTCAGTTGATCTTTTGTTCCGATCCAAACCAGCGGCTCCGGTCCGACTCCACCCTCGGGATAGGTGTGCAATCCGAAGAAATTCATCTTCATTTTTACCATCTGCGAGAAATAGGCTTTATAATCCTGCAGCGTCCACCAGTCGGGCCCTTCCGGAAAATCGTGGAACGGCTGGATTCCGCGGGTTTCAAATAGCGGGGTTCCGGTTTCATCCAGAACGGGGATTTCAGGTTTAATCTGCTGATCCGGAATAACATCGCCATGGAGGTAAAACCGAACGCCGAGTTTTTCGGCAAAGGCATAGGCGCCGTACAACGTACCCATGGGATCACCACCAGCGATGATAAGTTGTTGTGGGTTGCGAGTCGTCCTGGTATTGTTGTCGGTTGTCGGTTGTCGGTTGACGGTTCCGCCGTTTATTGTGGTGGCAACGGTACTACTATTTAGGTAATAGCTCTCAGGGGCGAGGTTGTTGATGGCGGTTAACTGATCAGCTGAGATCAGGTCGGCAGGCGCCTGCTGTCCTTTAACCATCAGCCAGATAACTTTTTTAGGGAGTACCTGTCCGGAGTAAAGCTGCATCGGCAGCAAATCGCCGGTTCGGATGTACATGTATCTCCGAACCTCTTTGGCTGCAAGCTCAATCTTCGGATCTGAGCCGGATGCATAAAGAATTACCGGAAGTTCCGGCTTTGAGCAGGAAGCGAAGAGCGTGAGGACGATAAGGGCGATAAGGACGTTAAGGACGTTAAGGGGGTTGGGGTTTGTTTTCATAGGTTAAGGGTTGAGCGTTTGCTCAAAGCTACTGAAGAATGAGGAGATAAATATTGCAAGGGCAGGATTTTTCAATTTTCGGTGCTTACCGAACTATCGCTACCTTTGATCCTATTCTAACAACCTGCACCCAAAAAGAATAAACTATTCTCCCTGGCCAGTTTCTCAGCTCTTCTGGTTATTCTTCTCTGGTCATGTAAACCCACCACTCCCCAAAAAGGAATTATCGAAATCGTCACGGCTAACGGGAAAGAGATCCCAAAGATCCGGCTGGAAACGAAGAAAGAAGCCCTGATCGGGAACATGCCTAATATCGGGATCAGCGATCAGTCGATCCTTTTATATACACAGGTCGGGATTGGCCCATGCCGTGTGCTTGAGTTTGATTTAAACGGAAAATACATAAAGGAATTCGGCCGTGGGGGAAAGGGACCTGGTGAACACGGTGGATATTTGGTTGATGAATTGTCATATTACCCGGAGAAAAAACAGGTTTTCATTGCTTTCTCAGGTAGCGGAGATGAAAACCAACTTTTCAGTTCGGACGGTAAGTTCCTGAGTCAGATCAAAAACCCGGTGGAATTGACACAAGGGATAAAGAGATTCAATGATTCAGTCTGGATGACTCCGGGAGAAATTTCTTGCAATCCTGAATTCAGGCACGATTCTTTGCGCTTGATCATGTATGCAGCAAATGGAAAAGAAATACAAGTCTGGCCCAGAACGATTTACCCGACTGAAAACCGGAGTGGGTACTCACCAGGTGATGATACACTTTACAAAATCGGTTTGGACCGGTTGAATCCTGTTGCGGTTTTCAATTTAGGGCCCAAAGGAGAAGTGTATAATAAATACGTCAACGCTTCGCAAATGCCAGGAACCTGTTCTATTAAAATGGCCCTTGAGACCGAACGCCATTGGTATTTGATAAAAACTACCACAACAAAGTTTGACCTTCGTGAATACGAGCCAGGTCGATGGGGAGGAACATATGAAGCCAGGGAATTTCTTCTGGTGATTGATAAAAAGACGGGTACTGCCAGGAATGTTCGTTTCGAGGATGATTTTCTTGGAATCCTGTCAGAACCTCAAAATCCGGAGACTATCCGATGGACCGATGATGGTCAGCCTTTTATATCTTTTATAGTCATTCAATTAAAGGAATCGATCAAAATAGCCCTCAAAAAAGAGAATCCGGAGCAAAAAATCCGGAGCAAGCTGGAGCAATTGGATAAACAGATCACCGAAGACAGTAATCCGGTGATTTTGTTGATGAAAACGAAGGAGGATTGGTAGGGGAGGACCCGCGGGTCCTCCCCTACGAAATTTATCGGGTTTTCCAGGCAGCGAGGTTCGCCTGGATGAATTCAATGATTGCCTTGTTCTCTTCTTTTCCCGATCCCTTAATATTCATCGGCTGGCCGAAGGTGAAGTAAATATCGTTATTGCGGGGATCGAGCGGACCGAGGTCCTTGACGAATTTTCCGTTTAACCAAAAATCGGTTTTCAGGGCAAAAGGAATGACCTGCACGCCGGCTTTGGAGGCCAGCTTGACGCCCAGGGAATTGAATTCCTCAGGCCGGAATTCAGTCCGCCGGGTGCTTTGCGGGAAGATCACCACCGACCGGCCGTTAGCCAGAATTTCCTGGCCCCGGGTCATCACGGTTACTAAATCTTCACGTGAATTGGCCCTACTAACCACAATGGGATCGCGGGATTTCATAACGGGCCCGAATGCCCAACTCTTTACCAGGCTATCCTTAACCACAAAAGTAACATCTTTAATCTGTGCGATCAGAAATGGCAACACCATGGTTTCCAGCGTACTCATGTGATTGCCGATAAAGACCACAGGCTCTTTGCATTTTCTGATATTCTCTATACCGGAGATATGAAACCGGCCGCCGCAACTTTCAAGAAGCTTCATCACATGGTACGACGACCTGGCCCATTCTTCCGTGGGGTAGAGTCCCCTCACAGAAAGCTTCCTTGCGTGGAAGTTTACCCTCAGGAATTTATATTTGAAAGCGATCTGAAAATGAGGTAATACCTGATGAAGCCACAATGGGTGTGTGTTCTCCGGGGTATGATAAGTATCCTGTATGATTAAAGGCAGATTCACTTTTCGGGATTGTCTGACTGCAAAATTAAGATAATCAGACCGTAATTAAAAACCGCTCGAAATCAGCTCTTTTGTGTGCTCGTAAGCGATATGAAAAAGTTCCTCAGCATACTTGATGCGAAGAATATCATAATGATCAACACCGGGTGGTTCAATGTA
>JBBAAF010000099.1:0-14508 GCA_041658425.1 Bacteroidales bacterium
AGGCCTCTTTTACCGCCCCTGAAAACCCGCTCTCATTATTGGAGGCCACTTGTGAGTATAATGCCTTCAATTCTTCCGGAGCATTGGAAACAACGAATGGAAGGCCCACGAAACCTAAAAGATCGGTATCGTTATAGTCATTTCCAATCCCCACAACTTCAAATTGCCTGATTTGATGCAGGTTGCATAAATATTCCACTGCGTTGCCCTTTGATACATCCTGATGGTAGATCTCCATCCAGATGGATTGATGATCAATGGGTGAAGTTGCGCGTATCACTTTAACCCCATCGAAAAAGGATTTAAGCTCTTCATACCTGGCTGGATCAGGTGGCAGAATAATCAGAAACTGACAGGCTTCCCCGAAATTCGGCGGATCAAAAGAGATCGGCTTTTCATATCCCCTGTAAGTTTCCATCCGGCGTATAAAATCAGGATGCAATTCCCCATTCTGATAATATACGTAATGATGGTTTTCCGGTACAGCAGCCAAAACCTTAAAAGGCACACCCAGGTCACGAAGCCTGGTTGCTATGTTATGAACGAGCTTTTCCGGCAGGTTCATCGAATAGAGAATCTCCTTGGTATGATAATCCATGATTCCGGCACCTGAACTGAAAACCAGGTAATCGATCGGAAAATCGGCAGGCAACACCCTTTGGAAAGAAAAAGGTGAACGCCCGGTGGCAATCACACGAATTACTTCCTGATTACCAAGGTAAACCAAAGTATTAAAATCTTCAGAACTCACCTGCTGATCACTATTCAGCAGCGTCCCATCGAGGTCAGTCACCACCATTTTCACCATGTCTGCAAAAATACAAAAAGCCCCCGACTATGATAGAACCGGCTGAATCGCTACTTTCGCAGCAATTATCAGATTATGGCCAGGATAAAAGATTACTTCTCACTCGTTGTTTTCAGTCATACGATCTTTGCAATGCCTTTTGCCCTGATCGGTTTCTTTCTGGCTATCCGCTTTAGCGGTTACCCTTTCAGCTGGACTACACTCCTCCTCTGTATAGGCTGCATGGTTCTCGCCCGCAATGCGGCGATGGGATTTAATCGTTGGGCCGACCGCTATATAGACGAAAAAAATCCCAGAACCGCGCAAAGAGAAATCCCGCAAGGAATTATCAAGGGTAAAGCAGCACTGGTTTTTTCTATTATCAATGCCTTTCTGTTTATTGTGGTGGCAGGCCTTATCAATCCTCTCTGTCTTAAACTATCTCCGCTGGCCTTATCAATCATTCTGGGATACAGTTTCACAAAACGCTTTACCTGGTTGTGCCATTTGATACTCGGACTCGGGCTTTCGATCGCACCTATTGGCGCCTATATCGCCATTGCTGCTCAATTCCATTGGTTACCGCTGATGTTTTCCGGAATTGTATTAACCTGGGTAGGTGGATTCGATATTATTTACGCTCTTCAGGATGAGCATTTCGACAAATCAAACGGATTCTATTCGATTCCTTCAAAAGTCGGTATCCGGAATGCACTGATTATCTCAATGATCCTTCATGTTAAAACATTTATATTAGTCGTTATCACCGGATTCGTTGCCGGATTCGGCCTGATGTACTGGTTAGGTAGCGCAACATTTACCACATTGCTGTTTTACCAGCATCTCATCGTTAAACCAAACGATCTGACCAGGGTTAACCGGGCATTTGGCACCACCAATGGCATCGCCAGCGTTGTTTTTGCCCTGACTTTGATTATCGATCTATATATCTGATTTTCACATAATATACCTAAACGTCACACCAAGAATTTCATTAAACTGAATCCGCTTTCCCTCCCCAATTTTCACTTTTGTGCCATCCTTGACTTCATAAATCGGAACCAGGACTTTATTGTCGTACATCAATTCCGTTTTGATTGACGTACTGATATACTTATTGACCCTCAGGTTGAGAGAAAGACGCCAATCGAAATTGACTTTCTCCGGGTGGTCGATATAGTTGGAGAATAAATCCAGGTAATTGTCCATAGTGACATTTTTAACAAGAACCATATTATGACTGACGATCACCCTTGCCCCAAACTGCGCCATGATTCGCTTGTCAGGTTTCAACCCATACTTGGTTTGGTCGATGACAACGGTATCCATAACAAACCTTAGCATTCCCGTAACCGGAGAAACGTTAACAGTAAGTTTCGGGTTGGGTTTGTAGGTCATACCCAGGTTAATCTTTAAATCAGCCGGTGAAAGGAATTTTGATACCGGAATCGAATCATTGGGATAAGCAAATCCCTTAAAACCCTGGGTATCAAATGTTGCTCCTAAAGTATAATCGAAATTCTTAAATGCCTTATGCGACAGGTTGGATACCAAACTGATTCTATCCTGGCTTTTACGGAGATTCATGAGTTCGGTTTTCTGCACTCCATAAACAAACCAGTAAAAGTTATCCCACTTAATGTTTCCTTTAGCATAATTAGCCCACGCTTTTACCTCTGATGTGAACGAGATATTATTATTACCTCCCTTAGCCCAATTTGCAAAAGCAACCTGGTTAACCATCAAACTCGGTTCTGATCTTAGATACCAAAGTTTCGGTACCGGAACAGGAACCGGCCGGCGTGGAATTCGGAATTGATTCGGCCCCTGCCACTGGATATCAATTCCTTCGGGAGGTCCCTGCTTTTTAAGTAAATGCTTAAGCATCAGATCGTCACCAACCCACATATATAAAGTATTCTTGTCAAGGCTACGCATAAAAAGTTTGGCCGAATCTTTTTTACTGTTCATCACAAAAAAGGCTGTGGAATCAACCTTATTCTTTTTAAGTACAAAAGGGATTGTGTCCTGATTGGCATTCACGATCCTGAAATAAACAGAATCATTGGCGAGATGATGAACCAGCCGATCCATGGAAGAACGCAAAACCTGAGGCCTGGGCGTATAAGCGGTATCTTCAAAAACGAGATCAACAATTTCTTTCATTGAACTTCTGATGGAATCCTTATCGATAATTCCGATCGGGTTATAAAGGTCCTGACGTGAGCGGCGATTATAATCACGATAATTCAGATAACGACGCATCCGATCAGCAGAATCAAGCTTCTGCCGATATATGGATTGATTCAGTGCTGCATTCAGGGAATCACGGTTGTACTCCAGACTCACAATAAGGTTTGACATATTGATGGAATCATGCCGTATCTTGTTTAATAGTAAATCTTTCATCCTGATCAGCTGGATAATGGAATCACGCGAAACATTAAGGGTATCCTTACTGGCAACATTTTTTTCGCTAACCTGCGCCAAAAGAGAATGGGCAGGCATCAATGCGCACATGAAAATCAGAACCAGGCTAAACTTTCTCATCTTTTATAAAATTTCTGGTCAGTATGCAAAAATACAAAAGCCACACCCAATTAATCATCGATGGCAATAACTTATCCGGTTAATTTCCGAAATTTGCATCCTCATATGAACGCATCCGAGGTCATATCTATTTTAGCCGACCAGGTATTTCGCAACCTGAAGGAACGGGATTCCTTTCGCAGAAGTTATCAGTTGTCCGTTGTCTGTTGTCTGTTACCGGGCGTCAATAGGCCCCGATAACCGATAACCGACAACCTGTATTCTATCAAACATCTACCTAAATTTAAATCATTCGGCTATGTTTCCATTCTGCGAACCCTATAAAATTAAAATGATTGAGCCTCTTTACCGCAGTACACGCGAGGAGCGTGAAAGTTGGATACGCGAGGCTCGTTATAACATCTTCAACCTGAAGAGCGATCAGGTATTTATTGATTTTCTCACTGATTCCGGTACGGGTGCGATGAGCGACCGGCAGTGGGCGGCCATTATGTCGGGTGATGAATCCTATGCAGGATCCCGGTCGTTCTATGAACTCAAAGGCACGATCCGGGAGCTCACCGGCTTTGAATATTTGTTGCCAACGCACCAGGGACGTGCCGCTGAGAACGTACTTTTTTCGGTATTAGTAAAGGAAGGGCAACTGGTTCCCGGAAATGCCCATTTCGATACCACAAAGGGACATATCGAATTCCGGAAGGCAATTGCCGTTGATTGTACAATAGATGAGGCCTATGATACCACTAAACCTCATCCATTCAAAGGAAACGTAAATATCAGCAAATTAGAGTCGCTCCTGGAGGAATCGGCCGATCGGGTGTCGTTCATACTTATCACTGCCACCTGCAATACGGCGGGCGGACAGCCGGTTTCGATGGATAACATCAGGCGGGTCCGGAATCTGGCCGACCGGTATGGGAAACTCCTAATTATCGATGCTGCAAGATTTGCCGAGAATGCCTACTTTATCAAAACCCGTGAAGAAGGTTACCGGGATCAATCGATAAGGGCTATCGTGCTGGAAATGTTTTCCCTTTTTGACGGAGCTACCATGTCGGCCAAAAAAGATGGCATTGTCAATATCGGAGGATTTATTGCATTGAAAAGCAAAGAAATATACCAGGAAGCTTCGATGTATAACATCATGTTTGAAGGCTTCCTGACCTATGGTGGACAAGCAGGGCGCGATATGGCTGCATTGGCCCAGGGTCTGCGTGAGGCTACTGAATTTGATTATCTCGAATCCCGGATTTCTCAGGTGGCCTTTCTTGGAGAAAAGATGAAAAGCTATGGAATTCCCGTACAGGAGCCATTTGGCGGTCACGCAATCTTTATCGATGCCTTAAAATTCTTGCCCCAAATTCCGCGGGAAGAGTTTCCCGGACAAACCCTGGTTATTGAATTGTATAAAGCAGGCGGGATTCGTTCCGCTGAGATCGGTTCGCTCATGGCCGACCGTGATCCGGTTACCCGGGAAAACTGGTATCCGGTGCTGGAATTGGTTCGGCTGGCAATTCCGCGGCGTGCTTATACCAATAACCACATGGAGTATGCTGCAGCCGTGGCCCGCAATGTACTGGAAGCCTCGCAAAAAATCCGCAGAGGCTACCGGTTAACCCGGGAAGCCCCTATTTTGCGGCATTTTACTATGGAACTCGAACCGGTCAGCCTTTAGCGTTTCGCATGGATCCTGAAGGAATCTGACCAGGCCCTGAATTCAGGGGTATACAAGCTGGTTGCAGTGGCATAACCGCCGAAATAACTGCCTGCCTGTTCCACAACCGCCTGATATTCTATTGAACTAACTCCTTTTGGTAGTTGCGATACATAACACACCAACGATTCCGGCTCGCGTGATTGGTAATAAGATAATCCGGCCCGGTAATGGTATCCGGATAAAACCTGAACCGGCATGAACCCGGTTCCAAGGTTATCCTTGATTTCGATATAGCTGAGTTCACGGTCGGATCTTACGGTTAACCGGATCCGGATCACATCGCCGACATGAATCGATTCGCCTTTCTGAATCCGTGACCAGCTGCCGCGTTCATCGCGGATCATTACCTCACGCGAAATATTCAGTGGACCACTTGTCGCCGAAAGTTTATCCAGTTGGTAATTATTCAGGGTAAACAAGGTGCCCCAGGCCGGGCCGCCTTCAGTTTGGGTAATCTCCATCGAACGGGCTTCTGGCATTTCCTGTGCCTTTTTCCATTCAAACCGGTAATATCCGGTTACATCCATACTGCCTGTTTTAACCCTCAATGGTGAATACTTTTCAGTACCCCATGTCATCCCGACCGATGCAGGTTTAATGGACAAATTGGTGCCATAAAAGAGCAAAGATTTTGAAGCCCAGGCAGCTACCATACCGTTACCCCAATCTCTTCCACGCTTCTGATGAATAAGATATAACTTCAACTGATCCAAATCTTTGCGTCCATCCTCGATGCCCGTAAACAATTCGATCATCCGGCTTTGCATCCACAGGTCCCATTCGAACCAGGATGAGGCATACCCTTTACGCGGCCAATACATTCCCCATTGCTCATCAACCTTTGCCCGCTCACGCAGGGATTTATAGATGGGCATTGCATTCGCCATCCGTCCAAGCTGAACACTGGTGATGGCCAGAAGCGCCTGCAGGCCGGGATCATGCTGTGTCCATTCCAGTGGAATCCGGTCGGTAAAATGAATCCATGCAATTTCATTCGCCGGAGCAAGCGATAATCCGGGAAAGAAACTTCGCGCATAGAGGTAATGGATGACCATCGGATTAAGCTGAACTTTCCGGGGATGAATGGAATCTATCCGGATCGCATCCCGAAACTGCCGATACAGCCAATTGTCCATGGCTTCGATGGCCTGTGTTACCATGTAATTACCCCTCTGAGTATTCGTAACATCAAATACGCCCCAGGCTTTCATCTCTCCAAATCCGGCTATAATCTGCTGTGTCATAAATAAATCAATGCCCATTCCCTTGAACCAGGGCCAGGTACCATCCTGGTTCTGAAGATTCGAGAGTTTTTCGAGAACATAGGCCAGCTCACGCCCGCGGGTATCGTGATTCATCCATTCACGGATCTGAAGGATTCTGTCCTTCTGGGTCTCCGGTACAGAATCACTTAAAAACTTACTTACCACTGCGGGATATTTATCGGCGATGTTCCCGGCCAGACAAGCCAGGTATAGCCGGCTGAACCAGTACTCCGAACAGTCGCGCTCCTGTTTTGTGACCACCGGCAGCGATTGAAGGATTTGCCAGGCGGGAGTGGTAGTTACTTCAAATACGGCCTCAATCGGCTCCCCTTCAATTTTCAGTTGTTTCTTGCCGGGTTTGGAAAAGAAAAATGGCTGTGCATTCCATAATTGTACTTCATCCGGAAATACTTTTATGGTATCCTTTAATCCATCCGATGGTCCGACTGATGAAGATTGAATCAGGTAGCTGAACGGTTCACTTTTTTCAGCGGTGAATTGCCAGGAAAAAGAAACTACAGCGCCCGGCGATAATTTTGAATTCACATCCGGATAACTTCTTAACACTTTGCCTGATGTATCCGACAGGATCAGTGAAGTGACTGTTTCAACCGGACCTTTTCCATACCAACCGAGACGGGCAGCCAAGTCCACTGTGTCACCCTTTCGCATGAATTTCGGGAAGTTGGATTTCAGCATCAGATCTTTAGCGGATCTGAAATGATGCTCCAGGTTTCCAAAAGCCAGATTACGATCATGGCCTGTTGCCAAAACCTTCCATTCCGTAAATACATCAGGAACCTTGAACTTAACCTCGGCGATGCCATTATTATCGGTCAGCATGTTACCTTCAAAAACCGCTGTCTCCCTAAAATCACTCCTGATAATTAGGGGCGACCTCAGGTTCGCCCCTACATCTTCCGCAACGTCCGTAACGGGCGACCGCAGGTTCGCCCCAACAACGTCATTAACTTCCGTAACGCCCGTAACCTCCTTAACACCCTTAACTCCCTCACGATTCGCGGCTTGGGGCTGCGCCATCGCCATCTTCATCATCGGAGCATCCATCCGGCTGATTCCATAATAGCCAAGACCAAACCAATTTAATGCAATAGGCTCAATATATGACACATCGACCCAGTCGACAACCGGTTCAACCAACGGATAAGAACCGGAGAGTCCGGAATTCAATGCTTCAAAAGAAGGTCCGCCAACGTAGGAAGGTCTGTTGACCGGTGACCAAATATGAGGAGCAATCAGGTCAAGCGAAGCATCATAAATGGTGACTCCGACCGAAGCCCGGACAGGGGCTCCTTTCTCATCTTTAACCAACAGATTGACCGTTACACTATCGCCAGGCTTAACGGTATTCAGTTTCTCAAATCCGGATATTCTCAATTCTGAATTTTCCCAGGGAATAGATATGGGGATATTCTTCTCATAAACACGGTTCGAGCGAACCATTATTACGCGAATTACGGCACCACCTTGCCAATCAGATGAAACCTGCCAGGTCAGTTTGTTCGTTTTTTTATCGGATGGATACCAGCCTGTCATAGGAGTGCCTCCGAATTTCCGGAGTTCCACCAGTAAAAAACCTTTCGGGTTCGAAGCAAAGTTCAATTCCAATGTCTGACCAGGCTTAATCTCCGGCTGCGAGGTCTGAGCATACAAGGTTAGACCATCATCAATCCTTAAGGGATGAGAATCTTCAACATAGAGGTACTTTGTTGCAGTTTTGCATATCAATGGATCAACAGGAATAAGTTCGACTTTATACCATCCTTTTTGCCATTTTCCGGCAGGCGGAATCACAATCTTTGTTATAGTATCATTCGGGTAGGCGGTTTCGAGAGTAACCCCGGTAATTGCCCATGCCGAAGGCTGATGCTCATTTTTATAGGGGAGTCCTGTCATCTTTTTTTGCCATTCACTCATTGTCACGGTAAAACGATCCGGCTCAGGCAAAACCGGCTCAATCCAGGTCCGGGTCGGATCCTTTAACTTACTGACCCTCAGCTTAACAGGTATTTTTAAGGCACGCCCATCGGTACATACAGCTCCAATCCTTCCATTCAAGGTATCAGTGGATAAAATCTTTTCGGGTACGTTGAGGGAGAGGCCGGCAGTTCCCTTGCCGCAATCTATCAGGGTTTCCTCCTGATGAGATTCCCCGTTCAGGTCGGTTGCCTTTACATTAACCGTGTACCGGAACATGGAGCCGTTTCCGAAAGGACTGCTGCCTTCGGGTATTGAAACCCATTTGCAGGTAAACCTGCCTTCCTCATCGGTAGTTGCTTTAACCGTTGTGATCCTGATTTTCTGACCGGTAAAGGGTGACCATCTCCGTGGTCCATAAACCGGCTGAAGATCAACGTCTGCTAAAATATCTGCTCCGGATACGGGTTCGCCGGATAGGGCGGTAACTGTTCCGGATATCTGCATGGCTTCTCCCGGAAGGAAAATTTCAGACCCCCGAACGATCCTGATGGAGAATGCGGGCCTTCTGTATTGTTCCATCCGTATGGCAGCCTGACCAAATTTGGATTGTATCAGGTAGGAGCCGGTAAGGCCTTTATATGGGAGCTTGATTGATCCGGCAAAGACACCCAGTGAATCCACCGGCAAAACTAATTGACTAACAACCTGATAACGCGGATCCTGCAAAGTTAATGCAATGGAGTCTGTTCGGTGAATGGCCATCGAATCTCCATAATAATCAATGAGTACACCACGGAAACAGGCTTCGTCACCGGGTTTATAAAGACTCCGGTCGGTATACAGCATTAGACTCGTCCGGGTCACCGCTTTTCCCTGATTATAACCCGGATAAAACAATTCCTGAGTAACCAGGGTATCCTTTTTATTAATGATTTCCAACCGGTAGGCCTTTGGTGATGGATCATCGCGTCCCGGGCCTCCATCAGGCATTTCCAGAAAACCTTCTGCTCCGGAACTCTTTTTAACTCCTTTTTCTAAAATCGATCGCCTGGATTCCTGGTCATATAAACTATACCAGGGAACGACAACAAGGCCGGTTAAAGGCGATCCGTTGTCACGGTCGCGGAAATAGAAATCTCTTCCTTTTGAATTACCCTGACGGGTTACCAGTGTTGTTCGGGTAACCGATATGGGCATCGTAACTAACAGTTTTTCTGAGGATAAGTTTTTTTCCTGATTAGAAAACACCATCAAATAGAACCCTGCCGGCAGTGGATCGATGAGGACATTTGCCCTCTGCGGATTCAGATTTCCATCATCAGGCAGGGCAATCTTCCCGGTTTTGATAACCTTTAATCCATTTATCCGGCTGAGCTTTTCCGTTGGCTCGAGATCATTCCAATCCGAATAATAGGATAAAGCATTCATCCTTAAAATCCGATAATGCAGGTTTACCAGATTCCTGTATTCAACGCTTACCGGAAAAGCATATAAGGGGATCTGGTATACCTCCGACTGAACAGATAATTCAGGTTTAATCAGGCTATTAAGAAGGTTTTGACACCTCTTTCCGGCCAGGGTCGCTGCCCATTCCTTTGATTTTGTCAGCCAGCCGGCAGCTAGCTTGCGTTCCAGCTTATATTTCGCGGTATCGGGATCATTGATCTGAAACAAACTGCCGCGATCAAGATGATATTGGGCAAGAGCTTCATAAACAGTTGCATTGGCACTATCCCTGCCTAATTGCACCGACCATCGCAACAGACCCGATTCATAAAGGCTATCGCGGAACTGATTGCATGATTGTTCATGCACATAGCGCAAACGCTGAAGATCAGCCGCAACGAGCGACCATTTTTCTGTTTTCCCCAGCCAGGCGCTGTACCATTTCAGCGCCCGGTAATAAGGATTACTCCCGGATGCTTCAGGTTCAGGAACTGCCTTGACGAATCGGGAAGGATCACTAAAAAGTTCAGGTGAGCAGAAAACTGAAGGTTTAAGTGAGGATAAGGAAAATTCCCCGGTATTTTGCAGAAAATCGAGCGCCCGGCTGACCAGTACATCATGCAAACTCGGTTTATTGAGTGTATCAGCCAGGTTGCCTGTCCACAAACCGGGTAGAGATCCAACCCTGACCTTAGCTAATTGCTCCTCTTTACGCAATGATAATTCATAATGATCCAGAATAATACGATAAAACCGTTCGGGCGACCAGTTTTTCATGGGCTGATCAGCTCCTTTATCTTCCATTGGATTCTGGCTGATCTGCCAGCGGTTTGCCGAATAATACCGGTAGTATAATTCGGCCAGCATACTGTATTTCAGCGAACCCTGAACCAGCCGCTCATCGGGCAACTCTTTTTCAAGTGCGGTGATTGCTGCCAGCTGACCATCCTCCTCGAGTTCCTGGATATACTTAAGCCTGTAAATCAAGGCCTTAATCTCCGTCTCCGGATCTGCCTGTTCCTTTGCCTGAAAATAAACCTGTTCGGTCAGCTGCAGTGCCGACCGGTATAAACCCTCAGACTCCAACGAATCAATCCTAATCCAGATTTTTTTATCAATCGTCAGATGTGAGATCGGGGTTGCCAGGAGAGTGACTCCCGCGATTATTATCAACAGATACAATATCTTTCTCATGGCGATGCGTTTAATTTCCGGTAACAATTCACTTGCCAAAGTTAATCATCCCTCCCTAACAACTGAATTGGCTCATTCTGTTAACTTTGTAGTAAATTCTATTATAAGTTATGATAAGATCGATGACCGGATTCGGTAAAGTGACTGCTGACCTGGGCAACAGGACGGTAAATGTGGAGATTAAGTGTTTGAACAGCAAGCAGGCAGATCTGTACCTCAAATTACCAGCCCTATACAGGGAAGGTGAAAACCAGGTAAGAAATGAGGTTAACCGAACCCTGCAGCGAGGTAAAATAGAAGTCAGCGTGTGGTTTGAATCTTCAGGAAATGAGCGCAATCTTTCGCTCAACCAGGCTATTATCCTGGATTATCTCGAGCAGTTAAAACAGCTGAAACCTGCCCTGAGATTGCCGGGAAATGATATTTTGCTTCCGCTGGTAATGAGGCTTCCTGATGTGATTAAAGTCGACAAGCAGGATTTTGATGAAGATGAATGGGCAAAATTGTTCGGTACCATTCAGCAATGCATCAGTCAGGTTGAAGAGTTCCGTTTGCAGGAAGGCCGGTCGATTGAGGATGACTTTAAGACGAGGATCCGGACAATTCTGGAAGATGTAACCCGCATCAGGGCTATTGAAAAAAACCGGATTGATCGACTGCGCGAACGCATGAGCGCTGCCCTGAAAGATATTAATGAGCGGATCAAGGTTGATCAGAACCGCTTTGAGCAGGAACTGATCTATTACATTGAAAAACTGGATATTAACGAAGAAATGGTGCGTTTAGGCAACCATTGCGACTATTTCATTGAAACGCTGAATACGGAAGAAACACCAGGCCGTAAGCTGGGATTTATCTCTCAGGAAATTGGCCGGGAGATCAACACCATCGGATCGAAAGCCAATGATTCTGATATACAGCGTATTGTGGTAGAAATGAAGGACGAGCTCGAGAAGCTGAAAGAGCAGAGCATGAACGTTTTATAATGAAATTCAATTACTATGCCAAAAGATCAAAAGTTAATAATCCTCTCAGCCCCCTCCGGGGCAGGTAAGACCACGATAGCCCGTCATCTTCTGAATGCCGGACTGGGCCTCGAATTTTCCGTCTCGGCCTGCAGCCGGGCGATGAGGCCGGGCGAGGTGGACGGCAAGGATTACTATTTCCTTTCTGCCGGGGAGTTCCGCCGGCGCGTGAAGGCCGGCGATTTGCTGGAATGGGAAAAGGTGTATCCTGATCATTTTTATGGAACTCTGAAATCCGAGATCGACCGGATCCACCAAAAAGGAAATTCCGTTCTGTTCGACGTCGATGTAGTGGGGGGACTGAATATCAAGAAGATATACAAAGATCAGGCAATGGCTATTTTTATCAGTCCACCATCGGTCGAAGCATTAAAGGAACGCCTGGAAAAGCGGGCAACCGATCCGCCTGAGAAAATCCGGTTAAGGCTGGCCAAAGCAAAAATCGAAATGGACAGGGCTTCGGAATTCGATGTTATTATTGTCAATGACAGATTGCAGGATGCACTGGCAAAAGCAGAAAAATTGGTTAGAGAATTTCTCGATGGCAGGTAAAAAAATCGGACTATTTTTCGGATCGTTCAATCCGATCCATAACGGTCATCTGATGATAGCCAATTACCTGGCTGAATTCGGGGAGCTTGATCAGGTTTGGTTTGTGATCAGTCCGCTGAACCCGTTCAAAGCGGATCAGGATCTGCTTCCCGATTACCACCGGCGTGAAATGCTGACACGGGCTATCGGTGATTATCCCAGGTTCAGGGTCAGCTCTGTTGAATTCCGCCTCCCTAAGCCTTCCTACACAATCGACACCCTCACCTTTCTGGAAAAAGAGTATCCTGAAAATCAATTTATCCTCATCATGGGCTCCGATCAGCTGCCCGACTTTCATAAATGGAAAAACTCCGAACAGATCCTCGCGAACTATAAAATACTAGTCTACCCCCGACCTGATTCTGCACCTAACCATTTAACCTCTAACCTTCTAACCCCTAACCTTCTAACCCCTAACCTTCTAACCCCTAACCTTCTAACCCCTAACCCCTTAACCTCTGACCCCCTAACCTCTCTTATCGGTCATCCCTCCATCACGCTCGTAAACGCTCCGATGATGGAAATCTCATCCAGTTTTATCCGCCAAGCGATCAAGGATGGGAAAGATGTTCGGTTCTTTATGCCCGAGCTCACCTGGCAATACCTCGATGAGATGCACTTTTACTTGTAGGGACGCATATTTGCGTCTGTAGAGAGACGCAATTATGCGTCCCTACAAGGTCAACCCTTAAACCTATTGAACCTCATCCCCTTCACAAGCCAATCTGGCAGATTTTTAAGCGGGTCCCGTTTGGTCATATTGATTGAGATTCCCAGCTTTTTCAGAATGGGTACACGGTGCGTTTCGACAAACTCGATCAGAGTACCGTCAGGATCTTCGATATAGCTGAAATGACCGGCCGCTTCGCCCATGTCAAATGATTCTCCTGATTTAACTTCACTATCCACTGTAAACGGAAATCCCTTTTCAGTGCATTCCTTTTTCAGTTCTTTCATTCCCTGGATATCAAAGCACAGGTGGATAAATCCCAGGTCACCCCAGAGCCTGTTTTTGAAAATATACTCCGGCTGACGGTCCAAAGCCTGTATCAGTTCAATCTTACTATCTCCGAATAAACGGCTGAACCCTCCTGAACGTTTTAAACTATGGCTGAGCAAGATGCGCCGGAATTTTCCTGTTCCGCCAGGAATCTTATATAAGTCGCCAAATTCGCCTGTGATATCGTATTCAATTTGGTCGTACCCCAGAATACCGGAATAAACTCTCCGGGCAAGTTCAATATTGGAAACACCAATTATGGCACCGTATGTACCTCCTCCATGTTTTTTATCATCATGAAACCAGGAATTTCCTTCCACAACATCGAAAATATTATTGAAAGGATCCTTTACAAAGAAGTGTTCCTTACCATTTGGTGCGGTGACTAATCCTCCGGGAATAGATACCCCGGCATCAGAAAGCTCCTGAAAACTGTTCCTGATATTTTTGGATTTCACTTTCGCTGCAAAGATCCCAAGGTCACCAACCTGAAGTGAAAAGGCGGCGGCTTTGGGAATTCTTCCCTTATATTGCCAGATCTCAAATCCTCCGCCACCCTGAATATTAAAGGCTAACGCAGCATGACGCTTTCTTGGCTCACCTCCCGTATAGGGAAGCATGAGCTCAGCCACCGCATCATCTTCAAATACACGGACATCCATTCCAAAAGCCTTCTTGTACCATTTCCAGGCTTCATTCAGATTCTTAACCCCAATGCCGATCTGCTGTATCCCTGTAATCCTTTTCTCGATCATTGATTCTTTTTTTTCAGGCAACAAATATACAAACGAAGAGGTCACAGAAAAGAATTTTTATTCAGGTATTCCTTGAAATGAATTACTATTTTCGTGAAATAGATAAATCGATGAAAACACTAAAAGATAAAACAGTCTGGATAACAGGTGCTTCGTCCGGTATTGGTGAAGCGCTTGCCTTAGTATGTGCACGCGAAGGTGCCAATCTCGTTTTGACGGCCCGCCGTAAGGAGGAGC
>JBBAAF010000100.1:0-14313 GCA_041658425.1 Bacteroidales bacterium
TGGGGTCTTCCATCCGCTTCCTGGCTTTTTTGCTCAGCAGGCTGTTCATCCCGGAAAACAGGTCGATTTGTGGATTCGGTTGAGATTTCTTGAACATCGTTGTTTATCTTTGTCTATAAGATAAAGCTACGGATTTTAATTGAATCAGCCTAATAATCAGTAACTTATGTTCCACGTGGAACGTATTTATTTATCAACCAAGTTATTAACAGTGCTCCGACTTTTCGGAGTGGACTCATCTTTTAAATTTTTAACGTTGTAATAAACATCGCAAAGCAAACGACCATAGGTAAAAGTGATTAGATTTTTTAATTCCACTTCTTTTCCTTGTATCAAATTTCTTAACTTGATTGTTGCTTGATCGTAACCTTGCTCACCTTTTTCAGGTGTATCATATCCGTTAGGTCTAACGGTGTCCCCGCTTTGTCCTTTCCATTCCCAATTGGGAGAAACTTTGAAAGTGTCTCCGTCAATTACTTCTGTAACTTTGAAACTCATAAGATTAGTTTTTTAATGTTGGGCAAATATACGGTTTTTGGAATTATCTAATTTTAAAGCAAGTGCGTTATTACGCTAATAGTTTTTTAAGATTTTCCCAATTCCAACTATACAATGTTCCCGCACCTTCAACCCTTGTGTAATTTCCATCTTTGTGTCCAATCATTTGAACAATTTTCTTTTCTAAGCCATTTGCTATTTTAACTTCCTTTAAAACACCAGATGCTTTGTATGTCTTTAGTCCAACCATTACTATAACAATGTCAGAAGCTTTAATTTTAGCTTTCGCTTTTTCTTCCCAATCCTTTTCTGGAGCAGCTTCTTTCATTGAGTAATCAATTACCTCAAATGGGGAATCTTCTAATTTTGATTGTCCAATGAGAAATATTTTAAGTATTTCATCATTGTCAAAATCAAAGCTCACAAATACTTTCTTCTTTGTTGTCATTTTATTTTTATTTTAAGTAAAACATTATAATTATCAGGAGTAAAAACACTAAACCGTAAAACGGAAATAGCGTTTGAGAAATCATAATTCGGGGAATGCTTTTTACTTTCTTCTTGAACCTTGTAAAGTCCAGTGAATACAAATGTTCGTTTGAACTCGGTCTGTTTTCAATTACCCATTCATAAAGTTTTCGGAAACACTTTTCTCTATGCAAAAAGAAAGCATCCAAATACCAAAAAATAATTACCAGGAAACATAAAATTAAACAAAGCATTACGGGATTACACGAAAGCCAACTGTCTTTTGATAGAGCAAGCACAACTGCTATCAAAGAAATAAGCCAACCTTTCAACAAAAAAGAGTTGTTAGCCATTCGGGTAATTACCCCCTGTATCAAATCAATTTCTTTGTGCAGTGTTTCTTTGTCCATTATTTTCGTTTTAACCAATCAGAAATTGTTTCTAATGAGTTGTCAGGATACCAAACCCAATATTCATTTAGATTACTTGTTGCTCTTTCAATTCTCGGATAAATCTGTAAATACTCATTCCCATTCCAAGTTCCGCTGTTGTCTGCTAATGGTAGAAGTGCAATTTTTTTATTCGGTAATTTAAACGGGTCAGCGATACCAACTTCCCAGTTGCACCACTTAGATGCTACTGCATTGTTCGTAGCAAGTAAAATAAACTTGTCGTTCAAAGAAATAATTTGGTTCTTGATTTTTTGTGCTGTTATTCCGTTTGTTCTTTCAGGCATTGTTTCATCAGCCCAATCCACATAAATACTGATGCCAAGATTTTCAAAGAATATTTTTGCTTGCTCAACTACATCTTTATCGTGGTGTGAATGAGAAAGGAAAATACTTGTAACCGAAACTGATTTAGAAAACATTCGGCTTTCATTCACTATACCTCTTAGCCCTCTTGCTCCTGCTTTTGCCCCTGCTATGGATGCAAATTCTGATTTTGTAAATATTGACATATCTTAAAATTACTTGGATAGAATTAAGTTCAAATTTACGCTTTATTTATTTCCCCTCCACAATTTTAATTTCTTCCGCTGTCAATCCGTAAAGTTGGTATACTAATTCATTGATTCTGTTTTCGCAATAATCAATCTTGCTTTCAATTTGCGAAACTTTTGTTTGCAGTTTTGTTTCTGATTTTTCATCATTAAGTTTCAAAAGTTGGTCAACTAGTTTTACGATTTCATTATGTTGTTTATTTTCATCACTATCCTTAAGATCAATTAAGGCAATTGGTAGTTTCTCAAGGTAACTTCCTTTAATTTTTGGGAAAGTCTGTCTTAAATCTGAAAAATTATGTTTCCAATAATTAGCTATGAGAGATGAATTAAGTATTCCCAAAATAAATTTCAAATTAATCTCAGAATCTGTTTTTGGAACAATCATAAAAACAGTGTTTAAGCAACAATATCCTCTTTCATCGAGAGCACAAATTGGAATTAGACCAATCTGTCGGACAATAATTTTCGGATTTGCATTATGGAAAGTTTCATCCCAGCATCCACCACTTCTGGCTTCACGGTTGAAATAAGCAAGTAAATTACTGTAACTCATTTCCCATTTATTTACATCTTTTCCTGTATAACAAGGGCGATGATACTTTGTGATTAAAGATTTTTCTTCTTCGTTGATTACATCTGCTTTATAAATCTTCCTGTCTCGTAGTTGCATTCCAAATTTTACAAAGTATTTGTCTTCCAAGTCATAGGTTTTTCTTTTAAATTTTGTTTTCTTTTCTGTAGAGATAAAAATTTTACCCTCATTTTCCTTGAAATTGTTTTGATCAAATTCTTTGATAGTAATCTCGTCAAGGGAGTTACCATTCCATGTTGAATGAATAAAAGTTGATGTTTTTTTACTGTTAGTTTTTGATAAGATTGATATTGAGGTGTCTACAGAAGCACCCGAAAATACTTTACCAGAAATATTGTTTATGGTTACGATATTTGATTTTTCCAAGATGGTTTCTCTTAAACCCAAAAGTCCATTGTTTGAAAGGTAATTACTTGGAGTAATGAATCCCAAACTTCCGTTATTTTTTAATATTTGCAGACCTCTTTCAAAAAATAAATGATAAAGATCAATTTTGAACGATGCACTTTTGAAATTCTTTTTAAAATAAGTAAGCATCTCATCATTTCTAAATTCTCCTTCAATTAATACGTAAGGTGGATTCCCAATCACAACATTGAATCCGCCTTGATCGAAAATTTCCGGGAAAGCATTTTCCCAACTGAAAGGTTTAATTTTCTTTTCAAAACCAAAATCTAATTCAGACAAATAAAAGTCAGTGCCAATAAGACTATTACCGTCTTTGATGTTGTTCTCTAATGTCGGCAAAACCCGTTCATTCCATATCTTAAATTGTTGTTGGATGGACGCTTCGGTTTCTCCTTCCAAACATTTGAGTAACAAACTCAATTTTGTAACCTCCACAGCATTTAGATCCAAATCAACGCCGAAAATGTTATTGAGAAGAATTCTTTTCTTTTCTGCAGTTGTCAAATGGCCTTCAGGAGTCAGCGGATTATCTTTCTTTCCTTTGGATATTTTACCATTGTTTGTGTAGTTGTTTTTATGCCAATCCAACAAGTATTGATAAGCACCAATTAAAAAGCTGCCACTGCCGCAGGCAGGGTCAACTATTTTTATATTGGAAATTTCTTTTGGCGTTCTTCCCTTAATTAGTTTTCCAACAGTATTCTTAACAATGTAATCTACAATGTATTGTGGGGTGTAGTATACTCCACCTGCTTTTCTTACTTCTGGTTTTTCTTCAATCTTGGCATGATGAGTAGGAGTGATCCGGATTACTTTTCCAAGGAACTGTTCATAAGCACTACCAAGGATTTCGACGGATAGAACGGAAAATTCATACGGGCATTCAGGATAATAAAGTTCGTTTATGATTGTCTTGATAATTTTATTCTCAATTTTCAGAGTTTCACTAATACGGTCTTTCTTAAGATCAAATAATCCTGAATTGTATTTTTCATCTGCTTTCCGGAATTGTTCGAAAAGATTCAAATATAAGTTGCCTTGTCTTATCGCATGCTTAAGATTCCCATAGGGTTCAACGCTTCTGTCCTCTGCAATCCGGAGAAATATTATCCGGTCAATTGTTCGCTGAACTGCAAAATTTATCTCGTCTTCGTCAAGATTTTTATTGTTCCAGCTTATGTTAACGGCCAAATAAGTTCTCCATCGGTCAAGAGATTCTAAAAAATCTTTGTCAACGGTAGCTGTCCCTTTTTTGTGAGTATCACTTTGGATGAACTTGTCAAAACTACCTTTCAGGACTTGTTCCTTACTGAAAGTCTCCCATATAAAATCAAACTCTGTAAGATAATCTTGGTAGGTAAAGTATTTAATTCTTGCAACTGAAGGTTTGTCATCAGGTTTCGGTTTTTTTGTACAGTCATAGATTGCAAATTCCTCAAAATCAGTGATGATACTTATTGGATGTTTTGCGCTCCATCCGTATCTGCGAATCTGGTAAGCAGGTTGAATATCGTCTTTTACCGAAACACTTGGTTTTTTTGCTTCGACAAAGAAAAGTCTTTTTCCTCCAACTAATCTGAAGGAATAGTCAGGTGCTTTTGTGGCTCCACTAACATTAACTTTGTCTTCATGGATGACCTCTCTATAAGCTTCTGCATAACCTTCTTCATTATCAATGTCCCAGCCAAGTGCTTTGAAAAATGGGTCAATAAAATCTCGTCGGGTTTGTGTCTCGTTATAATCAGAGTTTTTATAAGAGGCAAATTGGTCCTCGAACCGGGTCACGAGGTCGGCGATTCTTTTCTGGGCAGTTAGCTTGTCTATCATTTTATCTTACGTTGACGAACAAATTTACTAAAAAGGAGCGAGGGAATTTGGCTCTTTTGGTTTTGTCTGTGTGTCGGCTTGTGGGTGGGGCAAAACCAAATGTGCCAATTTAGTGGTCGC
Organism: Bacteroidales bacterium; assembly: GCA_041658425.1. Classification (GTDB taxonomy): domain Bacteria; phylum Bacteroidota; class Bacteroidia; order Bacteroidales; family UBA12481; genus UBA12481. The sequence goes on from JBBAAF010000100.1 coordinate 4,920, forward strand.
GGTATATAAAGGAGTGGTCTCGGTGTAGACTATCTCGTTGATAACGTTTACATTGGCTATAACGTTTGTACATACGCATTGCGTATAGCTGGAATTCATCTGTATTGAGTTTAGGAAGCCAGATTTGGGGGCTATACGCTATAGGTATGTTTGTTTTTACTTTCACTGTTACTTTCACAAACGTAAAGATACTATTTTCCAATATCCAGGTCATCAAAAGGGCTGATTATCAGGGAAAGTTTCTTCTGGGAGACATGCGTATATATTTCAGTGGTTTTTGAGCTTTTGTGGCCGAGCAGTTCATGGATATATCGGAGATCCGTTCCTTTCTCTAATAGGTGTGTGGCAAAACTATGACGCAGGGTATGAACCGTGAAGGGTTTCCGGATGCCGGCTTTTCTTTTGCTCTTCTAAATACCGCCTGAATGCTCGTGACACTGTATTGTTCCCCCGCCTGATCCTCGAAGAGCCAGTGTTTGGGCCTATATTGGCGATAGTATTCCCGCAGCAGTTCTAGAACACCCTTAGACAATAATGTCACCCGTTCCTTCTTTCCTTTACCCTGATCATTCCGCATTTGCATCCGGTCAGAGTCGATATCGGTTATTTTCAGGTTAATGGCTTCACTGATTCGTAATCCAGTTTTAAACATGAGAGATTCCGCAGTCTTTTATAAAAGCAAAAGCCCCCTATTAATCGGGAGCCTCAGCAAAATATACCAAACCTATGGAAAAAGAAACCTACGCTTTTCGTCTTACGGGTTTCCTTGCCAGAGTAACTGGTTCCACCTTTTTAGAGGGGAGTTTGCCAAGATGGGTGATGGGATAAAGAGTTTCCATTACCAGGGGAGTGATCTGAAGGTAAGGGAAATCATCCTCAAACAAAACCTGAACTTTTTCCACCGGCAGGTTCTCAGGAACCGATTATCGGATGCGGTTACCCTCACTATCGGCAGAGTTCTTGTCCAGATTGATTTCTTAATGACCATCAGGTGGCTGGCAATCCGGCGGTTGATCTCCGATGTTTCATCGTGGTGAAGATCCTCTGGCAGTGAGACGAATTTTGGTAGATATCGGATGGAATCCTTGACCATTACAACACCAGGAGGCGCCATTGCCATCCATGATTATTGCCCAACCATCAGGATTCAGAAAGTCCCGACATTTGGCTGTTGGGCTGCGTAATTTATTCTATTTTTCGTGATTCAAAGTCCCTTGCCGAATGGTGAACTGTCAAAATCTCAATAGAATCTTTTTTAAGAATCCGGTAGATTATCCGATAATTTCCTTCTATCAATTCTCGAATTTCATTAATTCCCATTTCAGGAACAATTCGTCCGGATTCCGGGCGTGTTTTTAATATCAACGTCTTTGCTTTAATACGCCTGACTTGGTTTTCAGCATATCGTTTGGAGTCTTTTGAAATATAATCAAAAATATCTTGTAGCTCCAAAACTGATTGCTCAGTCCACACTATTTTAGCCATTCATCAATTTTTCTATCCAGTTCTTTGTCTGAAATTACTTTACCCTTATCTGCTTGTTGAATTCCTTTTTCAATTTTGTCAAGCAAAATCATCTTATCAACCAAATCATCGATTGAAAAATGGTCTGGTAATCCAGTTATTGTCTTAATGACATTAGCCTTTGTAAGCATATCTTCTATTTTTTGTAAAGATAAAGAAAAAACCAGTGGTTGTTGAAGCGCGATATTATGCAGCCCGAAATCTTTTGGAATCATGTTCATGCCCAATAAGGTAAGAGTTTTAAACAAATGGAATTCGCCTTTTTTTTTACAAAAGCAAAAGCCCCCTTTTTAGTGGGGGCTTCCGCAAAAAAAAACCTATGAAAAAAGAAAACTACGCTTTTCGGTTTTTGGGTTTCCTTGCCCGGATGAATGGTTCCACCTTTTTAGAGGGGAGTTTGGCAAGAGGGGGAACGGGATAAAGAGTTTCCATGCCCTGTGGTGTGATCCGAAGGTACGGAAAATCATCCTCAAACAGAACCGCTGCCCGTTTTCTGGAGGTTGGTCCATACAGCCGCTAATTGTGACTAAGAAGGTATCGGGATCGACCATCAGGCTTCGAGAAATTAAGGCTCAAGTTATAGATTCGAATTTAGAGTTCCGAATTCCGAGGTGCGAGATTCAGGTAATCTAAAAGTTGTAAGTTCTTCCTTCATAAATACTTGAATCTTATACTTCGTAATTCGGAACTCTAAATTCGAATCTATTAATTCTTCCTTCCTCCTTCTCTTAAAACTTGAGCCTTTATCTTCTCTTCGAATTCGTAAGAACCGTAATAACCAGGACAAGCAAACCCCCTTCGACCAGCACGGGAATATTGTGCCCGATACCGAAAAGAACTCCGGTGAGTGTGCTTCCGACGAAAGATCCGACATTCTGAAAGGTTCCGTATACCCCGGTTACAGTTCCTCTTATCTCGCTGCCGGTTAATAGTGTTACAGCAGCGGGAAGGGTAGTGTTCAGAGACATAAATCCTGCCATAAAGAAAAATGCACTGATTATCAGGGTGATAAGATTGATGTTAAATAATAGCAAAACGGTCATACTGGCTAACAACAACGAAAAACCGGAAACCAGAACGGTAGTCAGCTTGCCCTTGTCGGCCATGATGCTGCTCATTCGGAGAAAGGCCAGCGCAGTTAAAGTTGTTGGAACGAATATCAGCCAGTTTAGGTTTGTTTTGTGTAAAAGATCGAGGTGAACCGGGATCAGGAAGAAAAATGAAGTGAGTACATAATTCATCATAACACCGGCCATCAGATATCCCCATACTTTACGTTGTTTGAATACGGCGATAATATCTTTTCTTTTAATCCCTGAACGATTTTTTGGAACATGGGCTGGCAGGGTGATCTGTATATAAATGATCAGGCCGATTACCAGAACAAGTATCGCCAGAAAAACAACGTTGACGGTCATGAACCGGTGTAAAACAGGTCCGACTATGAACGACAGGATACTGGCTACTCCCACAAAGATTCCCGGATAAGCCATAGCCCGGCTGCGTCGTTCCGGTTCAATCCGATCGCCGATCCAGGCAAACAGAACCGTACCGATGGCCCCTGCTCCCTGAATAGCCCGTGCTAGGATCAGCATCCAGATATCATGTGCAAGAAAACCGATAATTAGTCCAAAGGCATTGATTGATAGACCGATAATGATCATTTTCTTACGGCCGTACCGATCGCTCCAATTGCCGTAAGGGATCTGAAGGAAAGCCTGGGTGAGTCCAAAAACTCCAATGGAAAATCCGACCAGTCCGGGAGTGTTGCCCTCCAGCCCTTCCCCAAAAACCGCCAAAAACGGCATAACCAGCAACAATCCTAATTGCATCAGTGCCAGAGTGACACTTATTCCCAGCAGAAACTCCTTTTCAGGACCCTTGAATAGATTTGCTTTCAATGATGTGTTGATGTGCTGATGTGCTGATGTGCTGATTTTGTCTGATGTCATAATTTAATGATATTTTAAACTTTCAAATCGATTAATCAATATGGTTCCGATCCTCGCTAGTCTTTTATAATCAGCACATCAGCACATCAAAAAATCAGCACATCATCTTGGTACATCAGCACATCAGCACATCAGCACATTATAAGATCGCCTTCAAGATAGGTGATGGCCTCTCCGGCTATTTCGACTCTGCTGCCCCGGTTCCGGCAGAAAATATCTCCGCCCCGTTCCGATAATTGACGCGCTGTTAATTCGGTTTTTGCTAATTGCCTGCTCCAATAAGGAATCAGCGTGGTATGAGCTGATCCGGTCACCGGATCTTCATTGATGCCTACCTGGGGGCCAAAAAACCGGGATACAATATCCACCCAATCTCCGGGAGCAGATACGATGACTCCTCGTGCTTTAACTTTACCGAGCTGTACGAAATCAGGCTTCATATTCTCAATGTCGGACTGCTTCTCATAAATGAGCATATAATCCGTTTTACCCAGGTAGCAAAACATCGGTTCTTTTCCGCCAAGGGCTTCGAGCATGCCTTCAGGTATTTCTGCAGGGTCAAACTCGTCGGCAGGAAAATCAAGGACATATCGTTTTCCTTCGCGAAATACCCGCAACGGTCCGCTTCTCGATGAAAACTTTAATTCGGATCCGTTGAACCCCAGGTGGTTAAATAATACATGCGCGGCTGCCAGTGTAGCATGACCGCACAGGTCCACTTCAACCTTCGGGGTAAACCAACGGATATGAAATCCTTCTCCTTGCGGAACAAAAAAGGCCGTTTCGGCCAGATTGTTCTCCATCGCAATCCGCTGCATGGTTTCATCATCCAACCACTCATCCAAAGGCACCACCGCCGCGGGATTTCCACTGAACACCCTCCCCGTAAATGCATCTACCTGGAATATTTTCATCGTCTTAAAGTCTTATAGTCTTATAGTCTTCTCGTCTTAAAGTCTTCTCGTCTTAAAGTCTTATAGTCTTATTATTGGGACAACAAACTCAACTCTCGTCCTCCTTAAAGGTTCTTCGAAATCGGGTGTTAAAAGTAAGGAAAACCTTATTCCCAATGGAATATCTGCAATATTAAACCAACGGGTATCAAAAATCAGTTCGGAACCTATTGATGCAAAGATTCCATTTGAATTGGCGTTCATAGTGCTTGGAATCATGGCATATCCATAATCTGCAAGAATTGCAGCCCGCACACGGGAACAATAAAAGATCCCCCAAAATCCAAAATCAGGATAGAAAAGCGGAAAATGGTATGCGCTCTGGAGGGTAAACATCCAATCATAACTAGGAATACTATAGCCCCGGGGATACAGGAAAAGATCCATGAAATGGTACTCATTATTATCAGGTTCAAATTTCCACCCGGCACTTACAACCAGGTTATGATTGGGTGCAAAGCCTCGCATGGCAAAATCACCGATTACCTGATATTGGGACGCATAGGTAAACCCAACAGATTGATTGGCTGTTAACTCCAGACTCATTCCGAATGGTGTGGCTATGTTTTGCAAGGCCTTTTTCCTAATGCTTACTAACCTGGCTCTTCCGGCAACTGCACTGATAATTGAAACATTGGCTGTTGAATTATTACCTGCCGTTAAATCTTCATTGGATATGAAATTGTACCCTAAACTGATATCTGCCTGACGGTAATTGGCACCTTTTGAGAAGTTAAGAGGTAACCGGGCCTCCAGCGATAATTGGTTGTCGAGAGAGGTCTGGGTGTCCGTCTCAGAACCAAGCAGGGCATCCAGAAAATCAGGATTTCGGAAAAATCTTGAAAAACCTGCGGAAAGAACCGGATAAATACCACCATACTGAACTGATGCGTTGAATCCGGGTGACCGTTCATTGTAATAATAACTTAATCCGCCCTCTACATGAAGATTGCTGAGAATATTGTCAGACAAAAGGTTGATCCCGACTGAATAAAAATCAGGCACGAGGGTCCAGCTGTGAACTTTGAATGCATGCTGCAATTGCTTGTAGGAGGTTGCTTCCAATTTCTGATCGGGAATTTTGCTGAGGATATTACCTCCCTCGGTTTGAAAATAGCTGAAATCAAACATTTTATTTTCATCCTGGGGAATAGGTTTGATCTGTTTCCAAAGCAGCGAATCCATTGAAACAGATACTAATCCATACCCCTTGATATTAAAATCTGCATAAACCAATCGCTTGCTGTCCGGACTGATTGCGGGATAATAGGCGCCGAATCTGGAGCCGGTTAACTGCCTGATTATACCATCTGATCGAGAAAGAGAATAAATGTTATTGATCCCGCTAAAACCGGAGGTAAACAGAATGGATTCTGGCGTAACCAGCACCTCACCAATAATCTGATTATACTCCCCGGATAATTTAGTCAAAGCCCCGGTTGACATCAACTGCTTAATAATTAGCATACTGCCGGTGGAGGTTCTGGCTGAGCTGATGATGCTGTTTCCATCGGTATCCCATTTTGGATAGGTATAATAGAGGTTCTGCTGATTTGGCAATGTTGAAATTATGGCTCCGGTCTGGCTGTCAAGGATTTTCAGGCGGCAATTATTAACAGAATCGATCTGAACCACAACAATCCGGGTGCCATCGGGAGAAAGAGCAGGCGAGAAATAACGTTGGTTCCGTGTCAGATAAATTTTCTTGCATAGATCTGTATGATAGATTACTACGTCGGAATAATTTTGTGATGAATATCGTTCATCCCAGGTGACTTCGGTCCAGGTTATCTGGTTTCCTGATGCAGTAAAATAGGGATCCAAAGAGATTCCTGTGGTGCAAAGCCTAACTTCTTTCCCGTCCGGAGTAACCAGGTAGATGGCGCCGATCTCTTTATAGCTTTCTTTGTAAACCAGGAGATCTCCATCCGTTAAATAAACCGGAAAACGATAATCTGTGACCGTTTTCGACGGGGTAGACATGGGGGTGACCGGGGTTATGTCGGCTTGCCGGATTTCATCGGCCCAGGTTTCTTTATAGTCCGACAATGCTTTTTTGTAAAACTGTCGGGTACTCATGCCGGTATAAGCCATTACGGCATCCGAAAAAGGATAAATGGTACCCTTCATCCTTGCAGTCTGTCTGATAACTTTGGTCCATAGATCATTGCCGTACTTCTCCCTGCCATAACTGCAGAGGAGATAACCCAACTCGTATTCATTTGGAACAATATCCCTGTAGGAACCGTTGCGGGCCTTCATGTAACTGTATTTCCTGTCATTCAGCAGGATACTTTTATATTGTTGAAGGAAAGATGGCATGCGGCCGCGGCCCTGGTTGGTGAGGGCCGTTTCGGTGGCGACGGCGTCACCTTCGAAAAACCAGGCAGGGGTGGTGAGGTTGATTAATGTGGCCCAGCCTGCTTCTCCGGTCAACCACCAGAGTATTTTGGTAAATCCCTGCCGCATATTGATATATTGCAATGCATGCCGGTATTCATGAACCGAAAGCAAATCGAGCCAGGGACTGGTTCCGAGGGCGAAGCCGTCCTGCATAGGAGTGGTATAAAACTCAGATTTGAAAGGCATCAGAGTTACATATCCATTCGAGATTATCCCCTGATTATTCAGGATCAGATCGATTTTTTTCGATAACGGACCGATACTGGTCCGGTTATTCTTGCTTAAATAGAGGATGTTATTGGCAACCCTGTTGGCCTGTGATTCAAGTCCCTTTGGAAAGATCACCCGAATAGACGGGGTATTGATCTGCTGCCAGCTAATTCCCGGTTTGAAACCTCCGAAATCCTGTGAAAAGCCTTGAAGGGATGTTAGATGAGCAATAATCAGGGAAAGTAAAATATAGCGGGTAATCTTGGCAACGACGGATATATCTAACTTCATATCAAAGGATTTGTTATCCTGCGAAATTAGCTAAAAGTTGCCAAAGACTTATGCCATACGATCCACCTCACCCCCGAAACGGGTGTGCGTTTGAGTGTGAGTGTGAGTGTACTTGCTCCGCTCGCGGTAGAGGGGCGAGATCTCCGAATCAACCTTTTTTTCGAATTCTTAAGGTCTTCTCGTCTTACCGTCTTCTAGTCTTACAGTCTTCTCCTCTTTGATCTGCCCGTCAACGGAAACGATGATCAGTTTCACAGGGATCTGCCGGCTGCACTGCGATAGAGCCAATTCAGCCATTTGCAGCAGTCCTGAGCAGCAGGGAACTTCCATGATCATGATGGTCAGCATATCAATCTGACTCTCATCGATTAATATCTTAAGTTTTTCAACATAAACTTCGCGGTTGGAATCGAGTTTCGGACAAGCGATGGCCAATGTTTTGCCTTGCAGGAAACCGGGGTGAAAACTGCCCAGACTGAACGCTGTGCAATCAGCAGCCAGCAATAAATGTGATCCCTGGAAATGGCCGGCTCCCGGATTGATCAGATGCATCTGCACCGGCCAGTGGGTTAGGGCAGAGGAAAGATGTCGGCCCGAAATAGGTTCTGCGGCGAGAATCGGAGTGAAAGTCTGCGTCTTGGATCCGGCACAGCCACAACTACTGCCATTCTCTTCAGCAGTATCAAGGTCCGTTTTATGGCCGTGGTGTTCATGATGGTTATGGTGGTTATGATGGTTGTGATTGTTGTGATTGTTGTCATCGTGATATTCCACTTTCGCTTTTGCTCCCTGCCGTAAAAAATCTTTTTCCCCATGTTCTTTAAGATGACCGAGGTGGGCAATAATAGTATTCTTCCCTTTGCTGATCATTTGCTGCATCACTTTAATCTCATCAAACGGTTCCGCTTCGCGCTCTTCAATGGTGATGGCACCTTCCGGACAATGACCAATGCAGGCTCCAAGCCCGTCACACATTAGGTCACTTACCAGCCTGGCCTTTCCGTCGATTACCTGTAATGCTCCTTCGTGGCAATTTGGCACACAAAGTCCGCAACCGTTGCATAACTCTTCATCTATGGTAATAATTTCCCTTTTCATTTTTTCTCCATTTTCAGCAAATCTATGGCCTTTTCTGCTTTAATTTTGTTACAATTGTTACAATATTTAAAATGGTATGAATTGGATTGAGAAAGCTTCCCAGTGTCCGGTTCTGAAAGGAGTTTCGCCAGAAACCTTGTTAGAGCTTTTTGAGAATCTGCAATTTCAGATAAAATCCTATGGCAAGGATGATGTATTGGCCATTCAGGGAGATGAGGTCAATCGCCTGATGATCTTGCTGGAGGGATCGGCCCGGGGAGAAATGACTGATTTTTCCGGTCATGTTATTAAGATCGAAGATGTTCCAGCCCCAAAACCTCTTGCCGGTGCTTTCCTTTTTGGTAATGAAAACCGGTTTCCGGTGGATGTATTAGCAAATGAACCGGTTAAAGTCCTGGTCATCTATCGGGGGGAGTTTCTGAAACTGCTGCGAATGAATGAAACCATCCAGATGAATTACCTTAACCTGGTCGGATCAAAGGCACAGTTCCTCTCAAGAAAAATCAAGTTTCTTTCTTTTAAGACAATCAAGGGGAAAATTGCTCATTATCTGATTGGCCTGAAGCAGGATGCAGGCGGCTATATCAAAATTCCAGCCAGCCAGCAGGAAATGGCGGACCTTTTCGGGGTTGCCCGGCCGTCAGTTGCCCGGGCTCTCGGTGAGCTCGAGGATGAGGGATTGATCACCGCTCAATGCAGGATGGTTAAAATCCTCAATAAACCCGGGCTGCTGAAGTATCTGAATGAGTAGCCTTGCAGATACTATTTCAGCAAAACATCATCTATGATCTGTTTGAATCGGGTTTTATTCTCGGCGTGGTTGGCACTGGCACCCGAGGAGATCTGTGGTTTGCCTTTCATCGGGATAATCAGGAAGGTCGGAATGTTCCTCACTCCGAACAGACCCGCAAGCTCAGGCTCCTTGTCAATGTTTATCTTGTAAATATAAACCTTGCCTGCGTA
>JBBAAF010000101.1:0-14204 GCA_041658425.1 Bacteroidales bacterium
CCTGAAATTCTGATATTGCTCAGAGATTTCCTGCAGGCAGATTACAACATCATTTTTGCCGAAAACGGCCTTGAGGCTTACAATAAGGTTTTATCCGATAAACCGGACCTGATTGTTTCGGATGTGATGATGCCAGAAATGGATGGCATTGAACTTTGTTGCAGGCTTCGTGAAAACTTTGACACCAGCCACCTGCCCATAATCCTTCTGGCGGCCAAAGCTGAATTAGAAGATAGAATTGCCGGCTTGAAAGCCGGAGCCGATTCTTATATCCCCAAACCCTTTCACCCCGAACATCTGAAAGTTCGCATCACAAAGCTCCTGCAATTAAGAGCCGGCATTTTGAATCACTTTGGCAAACAAGATGACAATCCCGCCCTGGTGAAGGAGATTCCTGACCCGTTTTTTCAGAAATTGCTCAGTTACATTGATGAGAACACCGATGATGAAACCCTTTCATCTGAAAAGCTTTGTGATAAACTTGCCATAAGCAAGACTTCCCTTTACAATAAAACCAGATCAGTGCTCGGAACGACTCCGCACAGCCTGATATTCCAGCGCCGTTTAAGCAAAGCCGCTACCCTTCTTAAATCATCCACAATGACGGTGAGCGAAATCATCGACCAAACCGGTTTTGTCAGCAGAACTCATTTCTATGATCTGTTTAACAAGGCTTATGGTTGTTCACCTTCAGACTACCGTAACAAACCGGTGGATTATTCCTGAAATCGAATCATTTTGTACTATATCGGACAAGATCAGGAACAGGGCGGACACCCGTTTTATGCAATCGAATGTAGATTTGTAATCGACAAAACAGACTATTAGTCATAAAACTTTAAACTTTTGGCACTCATTATGCAATTAATTAAAATAGTTCCCGGAGCATTTCTTTTGGTTTCTTTACTTTTTTCCTGTGGACAGCAAAAGAATACAATTCCGGAGGGTCAGTTTGCCTGGCAGACTTTCAGTAAAGACAAGCAGGAACTATGGCACCAATGGAATTATTCAGAAGAACGTTATTGGGGCACATTTTCGAAAGGCCTTAAAGCTTCTCCAAATATGTTTGAAGAATATCCCTGGGCAATTGGACCCATCACAAAATATGATGACAATCCCGTGTTGGCACCAACTCCAGGTGCCTGGGACATGGGTCGTTTTTCCGGTGGTGTTCACAATGGATCCATCATAATTAAAGACTCTATCTTTTATTATGTGTATAGGGGGGAGCGTCCCATTGATGTGAAACAGAATACAGAAATTGACTACATCTGTGATATTGGGGTAGCTACCAGCAAAGACGGTATTAATTTCAAAAAAGACACTACGTACAAGGGACTTTTTCGCACTGGCGAAGATAGAAGATATAGTTATGAAGATGTAAATGTTAGCAAGTACGGCGACACTTATTATTTATTCTGTAATCAATGGTACTGGCCCGATGCGAATGATTATAAGATCAATGGTACCTTTCTTGCCACTTCCAAAGATCTTATCAACTGGGAAAAAATTGGTATTGTTTTTCCGAATGCCACACGCACACACCGCAACGCAGTAGTGCTGCAGGGCCCGACAAACGAAGCAGTAAAACTGAACGGTAAATTTGTTATGTATATTAATGGAGGCTTAATGGCTTACTCAGATGATATGATCCATTGGGAATCTAAAGAGATTGGTAAGGAACCTGATTTTCCCGGTGGAGAATGTTCTTTCGCACTAACTGATTATGATAGTAAATATCCTGACAACATCATTTTATTTACCGGGGGTAATCATACAGGACATTTTTATGCTGTAGGCGAAGTTTTGTTCTCTAAAAAAAATCCGGAGAAACCAGTGGCTTATCTTCCCCGTCCTGTATTAGCTGCTAATCCTAAATTTCCTTATGAGCATGGTTTTTCTGTAGAGGCACCTTTTAAGCCGGTTTCAAGTTTTGCAGATTGCATATTTTTTAACGGTTTAACAAAGTACAAAGGAAAATGGTGGTTCTATTACGGAGGAAGTGAATATTATACTTGCCTGGCTACCTCAATTGATAAAGAGTAATGTTTGTTATAGGATTCAAAAAATGCAGTTGTAGTGTATAAGCTTTGAATAAATTTTTTATGAAAGATATTTCAAAACGATTCCCTGAAAACCCGCTGCTAAGGCCAGCCGATCTGAAACCCGGTATTGAAGGAATGGAAATAGTGTGCCTGCTCAACCCGGGTGTATTTCGGTTTGACGGGAAAATCTGGCTGTTATTGCGCGTAGCCGAGAGGCCAAGGCAGATCGAGGGTAAAATCAGCTTTCCGGTATATAATATTAAAGGTGAAATTGAAATTCTGAACTTCGATAAAAATGATCCCCAGCTGGATGCTTCTGATCCAAGGATAATCAACTATAAGAATAAAGATTACCTGACTACCCTCTCCTACTTACGACTGGTGTGCAGCGATGATGGGGTTCATTTTCAGGAGCCGGCCGGATACCCTCCCATTTTTGGCAAAGGAAAACTGGAAGGTTTTGGCATCGAAGACTGCCGGGTAGCCACTATGGCTGATGGGTTTTGTCTTTCGTTTACCGAAGTATCTGAGTTTGGGGTAGGTGTGGGGCTCATCAGGACCAAAGACTGGAAGAACTTCAGCCGCGAAGGGATGATTTTTCCGCCTCATAATAAGGACTGCGCCATATTTGAAGAAAAGATAAACGGGAAATATTATGCCTTGCATCGTCCGAGCAGCCCTGAACTGGGTGGAAACTACATTTGGGTGGCCGGGTCGCCCGACCTGATCCACTGGGGCGGGCATAAGTGTATTGCCACCTCGCGCCCCGGCTTATGGGATTCGGTGCGTGTGGGTGCAGGCGGAGCACCCATCAGGACTGAAAAAGGCTGGCTCGAAATCTATCATGGTGCCAACGCTGACCATCGCTATTGCCTGGGTGCCCTGCTACTCGACATCAATGATCCTTCAATAGTTCTTGCACGCAGCACCGAACCGGTTATGGAACCCACACAATCGTATGAAAAAACCGGATTTTTCGGAAATGTGGTATTTACCAATGGCCATTATGTGAAAGGCGACACCATCAACCTGTATTACGGGGCAAGCGATGAAGTCATCTGTGGAGCTACATTATCGATCTCACAAATTCTTTCAACTCTGATTTAAAAAGACATAACCGCAGATGCCAAACAAATTAACCACTGAATACCGCTTTTTCCTATCCATGCCGCACAATATGCGGGTGCTGCTTATTACCAATATGCTGTATGCCCTGGTATTGCCTGTGGTTGAGATCTTTATGGCTGCTTACATCATGCGTTATTTTGCCGATACCAGCTATGTGGCCATCTTCCAGGTGGCCATGTATACCGGCATTATCATTACCTCGCTGACGAACGGTTTTTTGCTGAAAAGTTTCAAGGTTGCGCACCTGTACAGTTTCGGTATTCTGCTGAGCGGCTTGTCGATGGCAGGGATGATGTTTGTGAAAGACATTACGCTGGTTGGGTTGATTATTTCAGGTACGCTGATTGGCGCAGCATCCGGATTTTTCTGGACCAACCGCTACCTGATGGCGCTAAACACGACCAATGATGAAAACCGCAATTACTTTTTCGGGCTTGAATCGTTCTTCTTTACCATTTCAAATATTGGTATTCCACTGGCTATTGGTGCTTTGCTGGTCTCGATTGACGGGACACAACTTTTCGGAATCGATTTTAGTATTTACTCAGGCTATCGCATCGTAACGCTTATCGTGTTTGCTATTACCATTCTGGCCTGTTTTTCGCTGGCCCATGGCAGATTTGAAAACCCGGGTCAGAAAGATTTTCTGTATTTCCACTTCGACAGGCTCTGGAACAAACAGATTTTACTGGCATCCCTCAAGGGCCTTGTACAAGGTTTTTTGGTTACGGCTCCTGCCATGCTCATCATGAAATACGTTGGGAAAGAGGGTTCCCTGGGACTGATTCAGGGAATAAGCGGAGGATTGACGGCCATTCTTATTTACCTGTTGGGCCGGTTTGCCAAGCCAAAACACCGCATTCTTATCTTTGGGGTGGGTATTACACTTTTCCTCATCGGAACTATCGTTAACGGCATTGAACTGTCGATGATCGGGGTAATGGTATTTGTTTTATGCAAGGTGTTTTTCCAGCCCCTGCACGACCTGGCCTATTTTCCGATTATGATGAAGGTGATTGATGTTGTTTCGAAACGTGAAAACCGGAATCAATACGCCTATATCCTCAATCATGAATTTGGCCTGTATGCCGGCAGGGTTGTGGGATTGGGTTTATTCATTTTCCTGGCATTATACGTTTCGGAAACCTTTGCGCTTCGCTACTCCCTTATAATTGTTGCATTGGTTCAGATGGTCGCTATTCCACTGGCAAAGAACATTATGAAACAATCTTATTCTGAAGAAAAATGAACAAAAGAAGTTTTATAATATCAGTTCTGACGCTGCTGACAGTATTATGGTCCTGCAGTCAGCAAACAAGCGAACCTGTGGCTCAGACCTCGTTGCCCCGCATTGATCAGATGCCTGCGTTGCCGCAACCGCTGAAAATCATCGACTGGAAGAAAAAAGCAATCCTGTTCGACAGCCTGGTCTTCAATTTCAACAATCAGGCTTCCTACGGACCGCTTATCTGGCTCGATAGTTCCAGACGGAATTTCAATCAGGTTACATTCGGGCTCTATACAGTGATTGGCGATGCACGGCAGGGACCAAAGAAAAACAACGGCGAATTTCACGAAGCACTTACTTCACTTAATGCTCTGTTAAGTGCCGGCCTGCTTGGCATCGACAAAACCAATCAGCATGGCTTCAATTTCGTAAGGATGGCACAAAACTATTTCAACAGTGACACAAAGTGGAATATCGTAATGAACAACACCAGCCCTGATGTGGCAATGGCAGGTGGCGGTTATGGCCGTGACTGGTGGTATGATGTTTACCCCAACGTGCTGTATTACGGGGTTGCAGCGCTTTTTCGCGATGTTGAGAACACGGAATTTATCCAGCGCACGGTAGCTGAACAATTTTATAAAGCCGACTCCGTGTTGAACGGAAACTATGATTATTCCTATTTTGATTACGCCAGAATGAAAGGAATGCGTAACCATATTCCCTTGCAACAGGATGCCGCAGGTGGACACGCCTGGGTTTTGCTCTCTGCCTGGCACAAATTCGGGGACGAGCGATACCTCAGAAGAGCTAAAAGTGCCACAGAAGCTTTACTTAACCAAAAAGAGAGCCGCTTTTACGAGATTCTGCTTCCGTTTGGGGCTTATACAGCCGCTCGCCTGAATGCAGAGAATGGAACCAATTACGATGTTACCCGCTTACTCAACCACATCTTCGATGGCTGCCAGTCGAAAGATGGCCGATATGGATGGGGAGTGATTGCTGAAAAATGGGGCAACTACGATGTATATGGCCTGCAGGGAAGCATTACCGACGGCGGTGGTTATGCATTCTTCATGAATTCTGTGGCTATGGCCTGGCCTTTGGTACCGCTGGTAAAATATGAACCGCAATATGCCCGGGCTATTGGGAAATATATGCTGAACGCGGTAAATGCATCGCGCCTGTTCTACCCCGACCAGATTGAAGAGAAGAACCAGTGGCTGCCGCAGCTTAAAGATTTGACCAAGGGTATTATTGGTTACGAAGGCTTGCGAAAAACCGATGACATGAACAATCCTGCGTTGAAAGGCATCTCTCCGGTTGCCATTGGCGATGGGCCAAAATGGGTTGCCGGCCAGCCACAGGAATCCATGTTCAGCCTCTACAGTACATCAATTGCCGGTGTATTCGGGGCAATTGTCAATAAAACCGGGGTTGAAGGAATCCTGGCCCTGAATTGCAATGCTACCGACTTCTATGCCGAAAACAAATACCCGGTTTATCTCTACTATAATCCTTATGAAGAAGACAGGACGGTAACCTATTCGTCGGATAACAGCATTGACTTGTTTGATATCGTCTCAAAAAAATACCTGGCAAAAGGAGAACGCGGTAATGTAAATATCAGGTTGCCGGCAGGCGAAGCCGCACTGGTCGTTGTACTTCCGGCAGGCACGCACCTGAAGGCCGAGGGATCAAAAATTAAAGCCGGCAATGTAATAATAGCCTATAAATAACCTGAAAAGTCGCAAAACTGTGATATCTTTCAATAATAGAAAAAAATGAAAAAACAGTTATTACTGGTACTGATACTTTCGTTATCTGTATCGCTGTTTGCACAGCGCACCCTTGAAGGAACTGTAAATGATGCCAAATCCGGCGAAACCCTGATTGGCGTTTCGGTTCAGATTAAAGGAACCGCATCGGGTACCATTACAGACATCTACGGGAAGTACCGCCTGACATCGGATCAACTGACGGATTCATCCGTAATTGTTTATTCTTATGTCGGTTATACCCCGTTGGAGCAAATTCCGGGCAATCGCACGGTGATTGATATTAAACTTGAACCCAGGCAGTATATGCTTGATGAACTGGTTGTGATTGGATATGGGACTGTCAAGAAGCGCAATGTATTGGGGGCAGTTACCAGCGTAAATAATAGAGAACTCACCAAATTGCCGTTGGCAGATGTTGCCCAGGCTTTGCAGGGCCGCGCAGCCGGGGTACAGGTGACACAAAATACGGGTGCTCCCGGCGAAGGAGTCTCGGTTCGCATCCGGGGCGCCGGGTCCATCAATTCAAGCAACGACCCGCTCTATATCGTTGACGGTATGCCCACGGTTGATGCACTTAAAATTCTTTCGCCCGGGGATATTGAAAATATCACAATACTTAAAGATGCATCGGCAGCGGCAATATATGGTTCCCGCGCCAATAACGGGGTTGTGCTGATTACCACCAAAAAAGGAACTAAAGGTGCAACCAGGGTCACCTATCATGGACAAACCGGCTTCCAGAAAGCTGTCAGGCTCACCAAAATGGTAAATACCACCGATTATGTCACCATCTATAACGAAGCCGCCACCAACGACAATGCACTCCTCCCCGAAAGTCTGCGACGCAGCCTTATCACCACCGAAGATGCCGTAGGTTTCGATAATGTGAACTATGTAAAAGAACTGCTCCGGACTGCACCGGTCAATTCCCATGAGCTCTCCCTTTCAGGAGGGAATGAATCGACCAATTACCTCCTATCCACCTCACTTTTCGATCAGCAGGGAATTATAAAAGGAACCGGCTACACCCGCGGAACAGTGAGGCTTGCCGTGAATACAGAAGTAAATAAATGGCTGAGTGCAGGGATGAGTATGCTGGCTGGACTTTCAAGTAACGATATCATTGGAAGTTCAGGAGACGGCTATGGCGGTAACGGCGGAAGCGTGGTCAGGTATGCTTTCTTCCGTAATCCTGCCATTCCCATACGGTTTGCTGATGGAACCTATGTCGACCGCCCAGCCGGATACTTCGGACGCCAGGTTTATGATTCGTTCCTCGGCGATGGATATAATCCCATAGGCATGAGTGCTTTAAACGACAATAACCGCAAAGACGACAGTTATCTTGGCAAGGCCTTTTTCACTGCCAAACTAACGGATAAGCTAAAATTTACGACCAATCTGGGGATGGATTACCGAAATTCCTACAGCCGCCGTTTCAGCCCGACCTGGGGTACCCTGGACCGCATCAATGCAAAGAACGGTCTGAGTATCGGCAATGAAAGTGTCGCCAACTGGACCGTGAATAACATTTTTAATTACGAAACCACTTTCGGGAAATCGCATACCTTTTCGGCAATGGTGGGGTTTGAAGCTATAAAGAACAGCGGGAAAGCACTGTATGCAAGCGATATGGATTTCCCAGTCGAGCAGGAAGAGCTTCTCTTTATCGGTAACGGACTTGGGATTAAGATGAGCAGCCAAAGCGAATATGCTTCAACATTGGCTTCGTTTTTCGGCCGGGCCAATTATGACTATAAAGGGAAATATTACCTGTCGGGCATGCTGCGCCGCGATGGTTCATCAAGGTTTACAGGGGCCAACAAATGGGGGACTTTCTATTCACTCTCAGCCGGCTGGGTGCTGAAGCAGGAGCAGTTCCTCCAGGATGTTGACTGGCTCAACAATCTTAAACTTCGCGCAGGCTACGGCGCCATCGGTAACCAGGAGATTGGCCTCTATGCCGCCAGCGACAGGATCTCTCCCTATTTCAACTATCCTTTCGGCGGTATATCCAATAGCGGCTATGCACAAACAGCATTGGGCAACGCCGATCTGAAGTGGGAAACCAGCTATCAGTATAATACGGGAGTGGATGCCGAGCTCTGGAAAGGCGCATTGGCCTTTTCACTCGATTACTTTTATAAAGTCACGGAAAACATGCTCGTAAAAGCACCTAATCCTCCGTCGACCGGTTATGCTGAATCCGCATGGATCAACAGTGGATCGGTATTGAATACCGGTGTTGAACTTGAAGCCATTTACCGACAGGCGAAAATCGACTGGGGTTACTCCATTGGCGGGAACCTCACTTTCCTGCACAATGAAGTGCTGAAATTGGATGCTCCGCTCTCAGGCGGAAGGGTTGATACAGGCATCTATGCAACGCAGACAGAGGTAGGTCAGTCTATCGGCTCATTCTACCTGCTCGAAATGGATGGCATTTTCCAGAATGAAACCGAGATTTTACTTTCGGCCTACCAGGGAAACAACATTAAACCCGGCGATGTAAAATTCAAGGATCAGAATGGTGACGGGCGAATCGACAATAACGACCGGGTATACCTCGGCAGTGCCATCCCGAAACTGATGGGTGGGGTCAACCTGACGGCCAATTATAAAAACTTCGATTTGAGCGTATTCTTCCAGGGTGCTTACGGCAACAAGATCTATGTGCAGGTAAATCATGATATTGAAGGCTTTTACCGCGGCTTTACGGTTACACAGCGCTATTTTGATGAGCGCTGGACCGGTGAAGGTACCTCCGACACACAGCCCAGGGCATCCTGGACCGCTAAATCAAACAACGCCCGGCCGTCGTCCCGTTTTCTGGAGGATGGCTCGTACATGAGGCTGAAAAACCTGCAGATCGGCTATACCATACCTGCGAAAACACTCAAAATCACCGGCTTAACACAGGTTAGGCTGTATGCATCGGGTACCAACCTGATTACGCTGACCAAATATCCTGGCCTTGACCCGGAAATGACCGTCAGCGACAACTCCAAATCCGAAGGCGACCGTGCCGCCGGCATCGACTGGGGAACTTATCCTTCCGCAATGACTATCATGTTTGGAATTGACATCACATTTTAATCACATCAGGCTATGAAAAGGAATTTTTACAATATTAAGGTTATCCTGGCGTTGTGTATAACCATGACCATGCTGAATGCCTGTAACGATTTTCTGACCGAAGACCTGAAGGGAAGCTTTTCTTCAGCGACTTTTTACCAGAATGACAAACAGGCAATTCAGGCCGTGAACGGAGTGTATAATGCCATAACTTTCAGCAGCTTCAATAACGCAATATGGGTGATTGGAGATGTCGCTTCCGACGATGCGGTAAAAGGCGGAAATCCCGGCGATCAGGCTGAAATTACTTATATCGATGAGTTCACTACCGATGCCAACAATGGAGTGATCAGCAATTACTGGAGTTTTGTATATGAAGCAATTGCCCGTGCCAACAATGTGATAGCCAATGTTCCCGCAGTTACGATGGATGAGACACTGAAGAACCGGAGCATCGGAGAAGCCAAATTTATCAGGGCATACAGTTACTTCAACCTGGTGAATGTTTTCGGTAAGGTTCCGCTGAAACTGCTTCCCCAGCTTACCCACGAAACCATCCATGTGCCGCTGAGCGAAATAACTGACATTTATCTGCAGATTGAGTCAGATCTGTCGGAAGCAGCCGCTGTTTTGCCGGTTTCTTACCCTTCGGCAGATATTGGCCGTGTTACCCGCGGCGCTGCTGTGGCCATGCTCGGGAAAGTCAATTTATATCAGCAAAAATGGTCAGGTGCGATCACCGCCTTTCAGCAGGTTGAAGCCCTCGGGATTTACCGGCTTATGCCTTTTTATGCAGATATCTTCAAGCTGAGCAGCGAAAACAACAATGAATCCATTTTCCAGATCCAGCATCTGTCAAATCAAAATCCAATGATAGGGAATGCTCTAAACCAATGGTTTGCGCCCGCCAATGAAGGCGGCTATTATTTCAATGCTCCAACACAAAGCCTGGTTGATGCTTTTGAAAAAAGCACCACCGGCGAAGTTGATCCGCGCCTGGATGTTTCAATCGGCCGCGATGGCCAGCTCTGGCTGAACGGGGAGATTTTCAGCGGTTCTCTGTCTCCCACCGGATACCTGACTAAAAAGCACCAGCAGCCGCTTTCTGAAGTTTCCTCATCGTTAAAGGGCGATGGCGGCCTCAATTACATCTACCTGCGTTATGCCGATCTTCTGCTGATGAAAGCGGAAGCATTTAACGAAATGGGCAATGCCGATTCAGCAAAAGCAAACCTTAACAGGGTCAGACAGCGTGCCCGTACCGGTTTTATCGGCACTCCTCCTGCTGACCTGCTTACCGATATCACGGTTTCAGACCAGAACCAGATCAGAACTGCCATCCAAAAAGAACGCAGGGTTGAGCTGGCCCAGGAGTTTCACCGCTATTTCGACCTGATGCGCTGGGGAAAGGCTTATGCTGAAGCAGCGCTCGGACCGGATTTCAACTACGAAACCAAACGGTATTTTCCGATTCCTCAGGCGGAGATAGATTCAAACCAGGGCATAAAACACTGAAATCAAAAGATTAAATCAATTCAATCAATTATCAATTATCAATTATCAATTATTAAAAATTATGAAAATGAAAAATTTGATTAAACTGCGCACTTTGCTGCTTATGCTAATTGTAAGTTCAGCAATGATCCTTGGGTCGTGCAAAAAAGAACCCGTAATCGTTGATGGAGATCATACCGCTCTCAACGCGTTAATTGTTCAAGCCGACGCACTGGCTGCTTCTGCAACAACCACCGGTTATCCTCAGACAGCGATTGATGCTTTTAAGGCCACCCTGGCGACTGTGAAAGCTTCCAATGCTACTGTAATTCCTGATTTAACAATCACTAACCTGATTACCCAGTTAACCGAAGCCATGAAAACTTTTGATGCACAGGCTTATGGCTTCATTAATGAGTCGTTGTATCTGAATGCCGGCTGGCACTTCGATGAAGGAACCGGAACGACCGCTACTGCTTTCTCAACCGTGAAACATGTTGGCACCTTTACCAAAGGAAATTCAGTCATCATGGGTACCGCTGCTGCTATGCCCACCTGGGGTGAAGGTGTAAAAGGCGGAAAAGCTATCTATCTGGACGGAGGAGCTCACCTTGAAGTTCCTTATACGACAGCTTTCCTGCCTGTTAACTTATCCATCTCAGTATGGGTTAAACCATTAGTACTCCGTGCCGACAACTATATCGTTTCACAAAACTACTGGCAAGGATATAAACTGCAGACCCAGGACGGAGGAAAACCGTTCTTTACTTTCAAAAAGGTAGATGGCGGGATTGTAGATGCCGATAATGAAACGGATAACTGTATTAAAGTGAATGTGTGGAATCATATTGTGGTTACCGTGAACGCAACAACCAAGGAACTGAAGTTCTTTGTTAACGGCACTCTTACAAAGACCTGGACAGAATCCAACAAAGGCATCGGACCCCTCCTGCAAACCCTTACTCCTGCTCCCCAGCCGTTTATCATTGGTGGAGTGGCAACGGATGCTGAACTTGCCGCCAATTTCATGGAATGGACAACAGCCGCAAACCTTGGCTACTTCAAAGGCGCCATCGACGAGCTAAAAATCTACAACATAGCATTGGCTGATGGACAGGTTTCGAAACTTTACAACGACGAAAAGTAATAGTTGATAGTTTTGGTTAAATAAGTAATGTAGATTAAGGGGTGAGGCTCAATGGTTCCTGCATAGAGTTGGCGGGAAATTGAGCCTTCCCTTTTTTTAAATAAAAAGCAATCCATTATATCGTGCCTAAACCAACCATTTGTTAAGTACCCACCCCAACCCCTCCCTAAAAAAGGGAGGGGCTCCTCTCCGAGTGAAATTCAGAGCTCACTCACCCTCCCTGTTTCAGGGAGGGTTGGGGTGGGTACCTTTCGGTTGTCAGTAATGAGTATCTTTAAGTTGTCAATTATTAATTTAATGAAATGACCCGTCTTAAACTTGTTTTGCTCCTCTGCCTCTTCACCATGCAGTCATTCCCTCAACAGGGGCAATTAAGTATTTCGCGGATAGATCAAATGCCCGATTCACCTTTACCTTTCCAAATCAGGGACTGGAATAGAGTGGCTCGCGATTACGACAGCTTTGTTTTTAACTTAAATAAAACCGGACAATATTTACCGTTGTCTCGTCTGGGTATACAGGGGCAATTCAATTATGCCGATAATACCCCTTTGTTTCTCGATTCTTATGTGGGTGCTGATGACCATCTCAATCAGGCAGAAGCTATAAACATCATGCCGGCCATTGTTGGAGCCTCGCTTGCCGGTATAGATAAAAGCAACCAGGATGGCATGAATTGGGTGGCTATGACCAAAGATTTTTTTAACCTGAAAAACGGTCAGAATGTCTATCTGAACAACTATTCAGCCACTTCGGGCAGCGACTGGTGGTACGATTTAATGCCCAATGTTTACTTCTATCAGTTACGATCTCTCTATCCCGATGCAGCGCCCGAATTTAATACTCAATTCACTACCGTGGCCGACCGCTGGCTTTATTGTGTAAACCAGTTGGGCGGAAGTACAACACCCTGGACGTTGCCCAATATGAACTACCGTGCTTTTAACCTGGCCACCGGGCTGCCGCTGGCAACAGGCGTTCCGGAGCCCGAATCAGCAGGAAGTATCGCCTGGCTGCTTTATAATGCTTACCTCGAAAACGGAAACAAAAAATATTTCAAAGGCGCCCAGCTTGCCATGGATTTTCTGGCCGGTTTTGGATCAAACCCCTCGTACGAACTTCAGCTGCCTTATGGAACGCTTGCTGCAGCCCGCATGAATGCCGTTGAAGGTACAAATTACTCCCTGCAGAAGCTGCTCGACTGGTGCTTTAACCGGGGCGCCCTGAGGGGATGGGGATCTATTGTGGTAAAATGGGCCGATTATGAGGTCTCGGGTTTGATCGGCGAAGCCAATGATGGCGGTGACGATTATGCATTTGTGATGAACGGCTTTCAGCAAGCTGCCGCACTGGCGCCGCTCCCCAAATACGACAAGCGGTATGCCCATGCCATTGCCAAATGGATACTGAACATTACCAATGCCAGCCGGCTGTTTTACTGGAATGCCCTTCCGGAAACGCTCCAGGATTCATACACATGGGCTTCAGTAAACGACCCAACGGCTTGTATTCCTTATGAATCGATGAAAGAAGTGTGGCAGGGGAAAACCCCGTTTGCCACCGGAGACGCCATCGGTGGCGGCTGGGCGGCCACAAATCTGTCGCTCTACAGCGGTTCAAGCGTGGGATATCTTGCCGCGGTGGCAAAAACAACCAATGTTCCTGAAATCCTCCAGATAGACCTCAATAAAACTGATTTTTACGGAGATATTTCCCTCGTTTCTTACCTGTATTTTAACCCAACACAAGTCAGCCAACAAGTAAACGTTAATCTTCCATCAGGCACATTCGGGGTGTACGATGCCATCACCGAAACCAATCTGTTTTCAACAGCATCAGATTCCATCCAGTTAACAGTGCCGGCCGGGGAAGCCAGGCTGATCAGGCTTTATGCGGCGGGACAGATAACTGAAGCCCGCAATGGCAGGCTATATGCCGGCAATGATATACTCGACTATCATTATCAGTACGATTATACTGCAAACCTCCGCATAAAATCTCTTTCGACCGATCATAACCCGGTTATTATCAATTCAATGTTCACGGCCTGGTGCGAACCGGGAAATATCAATCCGGACGAACCCGTGCAGTATGATTGGTTTTTGGATGATATATTGATTGAAGGCAAGAACCAGTCGCAGGTGCAGCTTACCGCACCAGGCACCCCATCACAGCCTGTACTCAAATGCCGGATAAGCGCCAATGGCCAGACCGCTGAAGATACGATTCACCTGCAGATAGTTGAGCGCATTCCAATCCCACCGGTGGTGACTGGCATACAAGCCGGTTCAAAATACACAGTTACG
>JBBAAF010000102.1:0-13893 GCA_041658425.1 Bacteroidales bacterium
TTAAAAGAATAATATCCAAACCTTTATTCGGTAAAACATGGATAATTCAAGCATTTTATTAAAAGGTTAGGATAATATTTTTGTTTGGATAACGAAGAAAATCCAAACGTTTGGATTTTATTCGCCACACGTTTTCCTGTCATGCATTGGCGAAGATGGCCGAATCCGGCGTTGATCTGTATGCTTCATTACCAGTTTTGTCTACGTATCTCGGTCATCAGTCATTTCAATCAACAAATGCTTATGTAAGGCTGACTGCAGCAATGTACCCAAGACTGCTCAAAGACATTGACATGGTTTGTTTAAATGTGTTTCCTAATGTAAAAAACCATGAAGCCGACTGATTTTTCTAAATACCTGACAGACTTCCTTACGAAATATCTGTCTCACGAACGAGGTTCCAGTTCCAATACGATTATAGCTTACAGAGACAGCTTTATCCTTTTTATAACCTTTATGAATCAAGTCATGAATATAAAGGCTGAGAAACTATTTATGAAATCAATAACCAAAGCATCAGTTGTGGAGTTCCTGGATTGGCTACAGTCGGAACGGAAATGTAGCGACACAACAAGAAACCTAAGACTCGCAGCGTTACATTCCTTCTTCAAATACTTGCAATACCAGAACCCGGATAACTTGCACGAGTATCAGGATATCATGTCTATTAAAGTGAAGAGGTTCAAGAAAAAAGTGTTAAATTATCTCACGGTAGATGGCATTAAGTTACTTCTTGAACAACCAGATGTAACTACAAAAAGGGGGCGTCGGGACCTTGCACTATTATCGCTTATGTACGATACCGGAGCACGGGTTCAGGAAGTGATAGACCTGACTCCCTCGACAATCCGTCTTGACAAGCCTTATACAATACAAATTATGGGGAAAGGTAATAAGCCCAGGATTGTTCCTCTATTGGAGGAACAAGTGAAAATTTTGTGCAACTATCTAACTGAATCCGACATGCTCAAGCCACAGACAAGGTCATTCCCCTTGTTTTCCAATAGTCGTCAGGAGAATTTTACGCGTTCTGGCATCACTTATATCTTATTGAAATATGCAGACGAAGCGCGAAAAAAGAATCCAAAACTTATCCCCGAAAAATTAAGTTGTCATTCTTTACGCATCTCAAAAGCAATGCATTTGCTACAGGCTGGAGTGAACCTGATATATATAAGGGATATTCTTGGACATGTCTCTGTTCAAACCACTGAAATTTATGCCAGAGCTGATTCAAAACAGAAACGGGAAGCGTTAGAAAAGGCTTACGTTGATGTCGCTCCCAAGGAAGACCCGGTTTGGGAAAACGATGAGAACCTGCTTGGTTGGTTGAAGAGTTTTTAAGTTGCCATAAACTATTATGCAAAGAGATACGCCGCTTATTTGATGTTAATATGCTGATTATTAATTTAAATGGCGTTTTCTCTTTGCATAATCATTTTCTTTGCATAATGGCTGGCAAAATCGAGGTATTTTCTGTTGAACACCGGCTGGCCCATCTCCCAGCGGTCCACGCAAGCTTTCTGGTTATCGCTTTTGATCTCCCGTGGCACTCCGTCCAGATAGATAAAGGCCCCGATCAGTTCACCCAACAAGGTCTTTTGCGTTTTGTCATCCACCACATCGATGTACTGACGGCGTGAGTAGCACAGGATATAACTGAAAAAGGTGACCTGTTCCCTTTGGCCGGTAGCGGTAAACGGGATCTGGTAATCGCTCCAGTCGTGGGCTGCCCGCTGGCCCGGGTCCGTTTCCACCATCCGAACCGGCGATTTCGAACCCGCCTGACGGATGCTCTTCAGGTAATTGCGGACAATGGTGATCTCTCCGGCAAAACCCTTTTCCTTCAAGTGCTCATACACCCGCTGACCGGTAATATCACTGTATTTGTCCAGCAACTCACCAATAAATTCCTGGAAAGGATACAGCTTGCCCGGGCGTTTCTTTTTTACGCTGATTACCTCCTTGGGGGTGGTATCACGTGAAGCCGAGTTTGATACCAGCAAGCGGCGGATGCGCTTGCGGGATATTCCAAACTCCCGCGATATCCGCCGGGTAGACCAACCTTTACCATAAAGGGTTACCACATTGTTCTCTAAACTTTCATCTTTCATCGTGTTGTTTTGATTTATGGATTTATGAATGGGCCATTTTCCCGGTCAGCTGCCTGGCATAACCAGCTGCCTTCCGTAGAAACGGGGTGATAATGACCTTCCCGGATTCATTTAACAGTCCCATGCGCTGATCTTCCAATAGGGACAGAAGATACTGAAGCCCCTGGAGAACAGGCCCGATGGATTGCATCAGATCGTTGCCATAGCCAGAGAGCCGCGCATCATAGACCTCTTCTTCCGGGTCCGGCTCCCTCCTCTCGATCACTTTCTCCGGATGAGCGAGAATATCCCGCTGCCCGTCTTCGTCTTTGGCCTTCAGAAAGGCTTCTGCCAGGGCTTCGCTCTGGCGGCTGGTCAGTCTGTAGCTGGTGATCACCCGGGCAACTTCCCCCTGGTTGCCGCGCGGCAACTTGATCAGCGCTCGCGCGTGGCTGCTGGTAAGAGTGCCCATTTTGATCTCCGTGCTGACCTCCTCGTTAATCTTGTCAATCAGCGACAGACGCCGGCTTACCCACGAACGGCTGTAACCGGTCAGCTTCGCCAGACGCCGCTGATCCAGATCATGCGTCTCCAGAAGATCTTTTAATACCATAGCCTCCTCCCAGACCTCCATGGATTGATGGGGACGGTTGTAGCTTAACAGAAGAACTTTGGCCTGCGAGAGTTCGATCTCCAACAGGTGGCACTGCAGAGTCTCCATCATCAAATCCTCCGCGGCGTACAGTCGCTTGAAGCCATCAATCAGCTGGATACCTCCTGCATAAACCCTGGCCACAACAGCCTGCAACTGACCATGCTCACGCATAGACTTCTCCACCTGCAGGATCCGGTCCATATTCATGATCCGCATCACGGATAGTGACAGGTCAAATTCACTTAATGGGATCTCTTCGATTCTGGGGCTCACCGATCCTGTTTTTAGTACCGGTAAATGTAACCGGCTGAAAAAACCGGTGCAATCGCGTTCCTATTTACAATCTTTGGAGCGGGTGCTCTTGACTGGATTTTTTGTCGCTTTGCCGTACGCTCACCCTGTAGCTCACGATTACGCGCTACATACCCGGGATGCCGCTCACGGTATTCCCGCTGGTATTGGTGGGCCGGTCGTTTCTTCCGCCACAGATTCTGTTGATCCAGACATTTCTGGCGATAGCCTGGGCTATTTGCATAGTGTTCCCGCTTCCACAAGCGCACCCTCGTTTGCTGGCATACCTTCTCAGCACAATACTTCTGCTCTTTTATTCGGGGATTCCGTGGTAGCTCTTTACCACAATGACGGCAAATAAATGTTGAAATCATGATCGTAATCCTTCAAGATGCGAAAGATCACTGTTTAATCAGAGGTAAAGAGGTGGTACCGCTTTTAACCGGTGGGTGGTATCAGTTTAGACCCTTGTTAAAAAACAACCTGTCCTTTTGCAGATAAGCGGCTTAGGGCTCTTTTATACCCGATGGCTGTATAGTTGGGAAGTTCTTTTTCAAGCAACTCCAATGAAAAAGCATGCTTCCCCCTTCTTTGCAGCTTTTCAACCCAACTCCCGATTTTTAAATCTACCAGATCGGTCATAAGAAGTAATGTTTTGCGAAAGATACCATATTTCGGTACTTTTCACAATAGTTTACTTCTGCTAATTTATAAATTATAATGAGTCGGACAGCTTGGAGTTCCAATATTCCACAAATGCCTGATAACCTCTTACATCGATGAAATAATCGATCAGCTGCTCACCTTTCAGCTTGTATGATTTTATGTTCTCGACTTTTTCTCTGTAGGCTTTCTCTAACCGATGGTTACCGTCGATTATATTATACCTACCTGGACTAATCTCTGCCTGGATTACAGGCTTTTCAAGAGTAACTGTCTTTAGATGTTTCTCATCAAGTGAACCACTCGTGTAATGCGTTTTGTACCAATCCGGGACGCAAATATCTTCCTGTTCCACAACAAGTTGACCGGAGATTATATGCTCAATGATTCTCGAGATATTAAAATGAAAAATCCCGTTCGGGTAAATTTCTTCATTTTCGTAGGCAATGCAAGGGATATAATTCTTATTAAGCCTGAGAATTCTGATTTTTTTCATTTCTTAAGAATCCTTTCTCCTGATTGTTTCAGATGCAGTTGGATTAAGCCTGGGTCTTTTTAGTGTAATTCTTGGTATACCACCGAGACGTTTATTTTGTCAAGAGCTGTCGGGCCTTTGTTGTTAACCGGTATTTCTGCCGCTTACTCTTTGGTTTTTCAGGAACGGTCCATTCAAGCCAGCCCAATTCTATCAAAGGCTTGATGTATCTATTAAAATTATCAGTCTTATTTGTTACCCCTAAAAAGGATAATATATCTTCCTTTTTACGGTCCTGGACCATATAATCCACTAAAGCTATCAACTTAGTCCCTGTCATAGCCCCTATCATAGTCCCTTGTATAGTGTTGAATCGGTTTCTAATCGCTGGTAAAGCATCAGTGATATCATACTCCAATAGTTCATTAAACCCCTCAATATCAACGATATTAACAAGCATTGAAGTCGCTTCAGCCAAACTTATCATAGTCCCTATCATAGTCCCTGACTTAGTTACCGACTTAGTTACTCTATCAGCGGATGGAAATCAAGTTCATCATTTCCAGGCATTTGAACCAATAGTAAAAGGCTTCCCGATTCGTTCGTTTCAAACGATTCAGGAAGTTGTATTCCAGGTTGAGGATTTCCCACTCGGTGAGGTTGGTTTTATCATCAAAGAGTTGAAAGGGATTGTCGCTATGATGAAGAAATGCCCGGGTAAAGCAAGCTGCTTTAGCTGAAGCGACAATTGCATCTTCAATCCGAAATGTTCCTGTAATCAGGTAACCTTTAAACATCAGTATTCCGCTTTGAAGATCAGAGAACTTAGAGATATCCGGTTCAGCCAGGTTTTTGTCTCTTTTAGCCAGGATCAGGGCCGTTGAAAATATATCCTGGATCACATCTTCGACCTGAAGACTTAAATTACGATAGGATATCTGACGTTGTGCAATAGTTCTGAAAACCCGATTGGCCAACGAAATATCGGTGTAATGATCAATGAGTATCGAAATGTCATGCAATTGCTTTATGATCTCAATTCGTTTATCTGGAAAATCAGGATTCCCCAGCCAATAAGGGACACCGGTTGAATTTGGAGCAAAAGCGGTAAGCTTATCTCCTAAAATAGAGTCGATAGATGGGATATTAACTAATTGATAGGGATCAGATGTGTTGAGCCATGGACTCCGAATTTCTGCCCGGGTTAGCGATTCATAAGGATTCTCTTCGAAAAGAACATCTAGTAAAATACTTCCGGTTTTATTCGCAGTAGCGTTAAAATCGAATTTATAATGTGCTTTCGGGATGCCGCCGGCATTGGTCCGCCTTGCGTCCTCGTGCATAGCAGTAAATACTGTGCCTCCAATCAAACTGTTAACAACGTGATCAAGTTCATCCTTACTCTTCGATGTGACAATATCTATATCAATCGAGAACCTCTCAATGCTTAATGGCATCAGCATAAGAGACGTACCTCCCTTGAAAATAAAATCGAAACCTGAAGCGGCTAATGATTCGAGCAGGGAAAAAGCGTAGATCAATTTTTCAAACAGCGCCGGATTAACAGTCCGAAATTTTGATTGTTGTTTGAAAGAATCAATCCAGGCTGGCGAATAGGTTTGTGGGTTAATCATTTAGAAAAGATCTGTTTTGGGGTTTAACATTCTTCCTGACGAATTGGTCAATTTCGTGTTCAATTCCACGTCGTCTTGCGTATCCAATTAACCTGGAATAGCTAATGCTATATTGGCCGAAAGCAAAATTGAAGATATTTATAAGTTCCTGGCCTTGGATAAAGAAGAACAGTTTTTTTTCAGCCCAGGCATCTACCAGCATTTTCTCGATCGCAGGCAGGCTAGATTTCCCACTCTTCATGAGCGGAGCTCTTGATACCACGGGCTTAACAATGACTGCGTTTATCGACCCCATGACATACAACTGCATGGTTTGTTCATCAGGATCAAGCCAGGCATTCAGGTTGTGGTCTTTAAAAAGGTTGAAGGTGGCCTCTACAATATCTGCTTCCGTTTCAAACAGATAAAAGTATTGTGCCGGTTGGTGAACCATAAAATTATAAAGCCATGCCGAGGACCATGTGCATGAGATTATTTCCGGATAGGCTGTAGAGAAGTTTTTGGTGAGTTTCTGAATAAAGGTATCAGGCTCTTGCTGGTATAGGGGTTTTTCAGTCAGAGCATACACGCCTTGACTGATGCTGACCAATACTCCCTGGCGTTTCAAACGTGAAATGCGTTGTCTGATACTTTCATTGCTGACATTGATATCGTTTCCATGAAAATAGGCGGCAAGCTCCTTTGAGGAAATTGAAGACTTACTCCGAAAAGCATCCCGTAAATCATTTGTCTTTGCTTTCATTGCTGCTATGGGTAAACTACTATTGCAAAGATATGTCACAATTACCAATAATACAACTTAATTGGCAAATGTGACATCCAATCATCGATATTCTATCCGATTTGCAAATATTCATTGGTATTACTTCAGATTGAGCAACTCGCTGGCTTCGTCCAGGGTCTTATTTTCAAATGCTTTCAGGTAGATTTCAGTCGTTTCCTCTTTGGTGTGGCCCATCATTTCCTTGATTACCGCTGAAGAAGTACCCTGGCTTTTGAGGACCGATGCAAAAGTGTGCCGGGCAACGTAAGTGGTTAACGGGGTTTCAATCTCCAGGCTTTCGCCAATTTCCTTTAAAACCCTGTTGATTTCCCGTGTAGCGGTTTTGATTCGCGTGTATTGTTTAGCCGTATCCGTTATAGAATCATTCAGAATGGTGAAAACATATCCTTTGGGCGAATAATTCCGGCAAACGTTTAGAATTTCCCGCAAGGGTTCTATGATCGGGATCCTGAAGGATTTTGTGTAACGGGTTTTGGTTCGGAAATACTCAATATAATTTGGTTTAATTATCGATTATTTCGTTGTAGTCAATTGTGATATTCATTTTATGAGTCACAAGCTCTCTTACATTTTTCGCTATGATCATAGCTTTTTCTACTTTTTCATTGGAGAGAAATATAGTCTCATTCGGATACCTAATTTCTACAGCATATCCTTGTAATTCCGAAATCGTATCGTAATAATTTTCAAAATCGGGATCTTTTTGAGTTATCAGATCGACCAAATAAATTAAATCATGTGTAAATCTAAAGGCACTATATTGAAAAATCAAGTAAGCTTTTAAATATTTCTCGACTGCTTGCTGGCAATGGAAAGTAACCGTATCAAGGTATTCAGGAATATGCAGATAAGTAATCTTCGCAGTCCCCAAATCATGGTCGCCTTTGATTATCCATTGTTTTATTTCGTCAACTTGCTCGTTCATATAATGTCTTTCCTGTATTCAATACTTCAAATACAAAGGAGAACCTATTTTCCTTAGATTCTTCAATCTCTTTAGGAGTATAAACAATCAAGTCAATAGGAATCATGGAGCCATATAGCATTTTTCTAACTTGGACGGTTCTTTGTGGTCTTGGCAAATCAGATTCTTTAATTACCAGTAAATCCAAGTCGCTATCTTCATTTTGATTTCCAGTTGCATATGAACCAAAAAGAATAATCTTATCTGGATTATAACCAGATGCTATTTTTTTAACAATTTCCGATATTTTTTCAGTTCCAATCATTTCTTTATTTTTACAAATGTACAAATTTTTCAAGTATCAGTTGGTGGCGGTTTTGATCCACATGTATTGTTTAGGTGTATCCGTAATGGAATCATTCAGATCGAGGGGATCTGCTTTGACTAATTCAGAACTCATGTTGGTTGCTGTCGTTACTTAAGGAAGGGTGAGTCCAAAAAAATTACTTTTGTAACAACAAAGATCTCATGTACGAAATTCTGCTACTTCATGATTTGAATCCGGGAAAACTCCGGAAACAATTTGATAAAACGCTCGATGAGCTTGCTGCTGGTAACTTTGCCGCGGCGGAGGTGAAAAAGATGACCGGAACCATGTTTTACCGTGCCCGGCTTGACCATGAAAACCGGCTGCTCTTCCGCTTCGGGCGGTATGAGGAACGCACTGTACTGATGATACTTGAGCTTGTTCTCCATCATGATTACAGCAATTCGAGGTTCCTGCGTGGCGCTGCCGTTGATGAATCTAAACTGGTCGCAATTCCGAACAATTTTCAATATCCGGATCAGGAAACGGTTCGCATGGCCTATATCAACAAACGCTACCCGAAATTCCATCTGCTCGACAAGTTCCTCTCTTTCGATGACAACCAGGAGGAGATTCTTAACCACCCGCTTCCCCAGATTATAATCGGCTCGGCCGGAAGCGGAAAGACTGCGCTGACGCTGGAAAAGGTTAAAACATTGACCGGGCGGGTCCTGTATGTCACACTTTCAGCCTACCTCGCTGAAAACTCTTCGCATTGGTACTTTGCCAATAATTTCGAGAATGAAAAACAGGAGGTGGATTTTCTCTCCTACCGGGAATTCCTCGAAACCATCCGTATTCCGGAAGGCAAAGAGATGGATTTCAGAACGTTCAATAGCTGGTTTTCCGGGTACAGGCAATCGACAAAGTTAAAGGATGCTCACAAAGTATTCGAGGAGTTCAGGGGTGTCATCACCGGTCTTGACATATCAAAAGAATATCTCACCCGCGAAGATTATCTGGCCTTGGGTGTAAAACAATCGATATTTGCTGCCTCCGAGCGTGAAACGGTTTACTCCCTGTTCGGGAAATATTTATTGATGCTTGATGAAAACGGATTTTTTGATGCCAACGTCTATTCGCACCGGATTCTGCAAGAATGCCGGCCGGTTTATGACTTTAGCGTGGTGGATGAGGTGCAAGATTTTACCAATGCGCAACTTAACCTGATACTGAAATCACTTAATAGGCCAGCCAATTTCATTCTTTGCGGGGATGCAAACCAAGTGGTTCATCCCAATTTCTTTTCCTGGTCGCATCTGAAAAGTATGTTTTACCAGAACCACCTCAAGGGTGATGAAATAAGGATACTTCACGCCAATTATCGAAACAGCCCGGTTATTTCTGAACTTGCCAACCGGTTGCTGAAGATCAAAACTGCCCGTTTCGGATCGCTGGACAAAGAGAGCAACTATCTGGTGAGTACCATATCAAAAACGGAGGGAGAGATGGTCTTTTTGGAGGAGAAGGACAAGATCGTCAATGAGCTTTCCAGGAAGACCCGCAGGTCAGTCAACTACGCCGTGCTGGTGTTACGCAACGAGGACAAGGCAAAGGCTGGCAACATTTTCCCTTCGCCACTATTGTTTTCAGTACAGGAATCCAAAGGACTGGAGTATGAAAATATTATTCTGTACAATTTCATCTCCGGCAACACTACTGAATTCAACAACATCTGTGAGGGTGTGACAGCTGAAGATCTGGCCACCGATGATCTGGTTTATGCGCGTGGCAGGGATAAATCCGACAAATCGCTGGATGCCTATAAGTTTTATATCAATGCCTTGTACGTGGCCATCACTCGGGCCGTTAAAAATGTGTACATCGTTGAGCAAACCCGCGGGCACAAGCTAATCCGGTTAATGGGTATCTCAGAAGAGGTTAAGAGCAGGACCATCCGCGAAGAGGTTTCATCGTCGGATGACTGGAAACGTGAATCCAGGCGACTCGAGATGATGGGCAAGTCGGAACAGGCTGAGGCCATCCGGACTCATATTCTGGTCACCGTAAAACCGACCTGGGAACCTTTAATCATTGAACGGTATATGGCTTTGAGAAACGAGGCGCTCGACCCGGAACACTTCAATAAAAAGGCCAAAGATCAACTGTTTGACTTTGCCCTGATTCATAATCAGACACTGATCCTGGAGAAGCTCGCCGGCCTGAATTACCGCCGGGCGGAAAAATATGAAACCGAAAGTGGCTCCATCTTACGCAAGTATTACCAGTATTACCGCGACGATAACCTCAAGATGGTCATGCAGGAGGTGAACAAATACGGGATCGATTACCGCGACATCCACAATTTCACCCCTCTTCATGCAGCAGTCTTTTCCGGTGCTGTAAATATCACCGCTTCCCTGCTTGCGAATGGAGCAGATCCCCGATTGCCCGATACTTTTTACAAGATCCCTGTACAAATCGCCCTCATGCAAGCATTTGTCAACAGGGAATACGCGAAAACCAGGCTTGGAAGGATTTATCCATTACTGCTAACTGATTCTCTTAGCCTGCAGGTTAATGGACAACTGATCAAGATCGATCCGTACAAAGTCGAGTTTCTGCTTTTGCATCTTTTTATTGCTGTGCAATCTGCCATTCAGCAGTCGAAGCGCCATCACCAGGGAATCGGTATCCAGGTGGACGATTTCATCGATAAACTTCAGGATTTCCCCGGAAATGTGCTTCTATCCTACCGAAAAAGGCGCGAATACTGGCTGTCCATTCTGGCAAAACACGAAATCAACAGCAATAATCCCTACAACAAAAAACTTTTCAGGCGAATCGGACGCGGTGTATATATTTTGAACCCGATCATGCAGATCCGTTACGGGGATGTCTGGATGCCGGCACACGAAATCATTAACAGCCAGGGAATCAGCCTGGAGGATATGATTAATCATTCAGTGGAAAAACAAACCAAAGAATATGAAGAGATCAGACGTCAGTGGGAGAAAGAAAGCCAGAAGCGTGGACGGGAGGAAATGATGAGACGGAAAAGGCAGGAATGGTTTAATAAGTATTAAAGAAATGAACAAAAAGAAAAATCAACTTTTATCGCCCGAAAATTACATTCGTACGCGTGCAAGGAACCTTCCCCTCGGCACCTGTTATATCAACGATTCCTGGCGCGATACGGGATCTGCCATGATCATTGTCACGAGGGACCACATCAACGGAAACATCACCCATGGAAATTATATCATCGACTTATTCTGTCTTGGGGTAAAAGAATCAAATTGGGTTTTTAACCAGAATCCTCTTGATTTCAAGGATTTTATGGTCCATCAGCTAAATGAAAACGACCTTGGCTTCAAGATGATTGCCACAAGCTATGTACGGGTACATAACATCATTTACGGTGCTGTTGAATATGCCGGTGAGCTCGGCTTCAGTCCGCATAAATCATTTGAATTAACTAAGCGTATACTGGAGGAAGATGATGATCGCGTAAAACTGATCGATATTGAGTTTGGATTTAAAGGGAAGCCACTTTACATCTCCTTACCCGAAAATCCTGGTGAAAAGAACAGGGTTCTGGCTCACCTGGATAAAAGAATTGGTCGCGACAATTACTATTTCATCACGGAGGCTGACGCTGATGATTTTTTTGACAGGGAGGATCAGGATGATAGCAACAAAATTGATTACCATGATCCGGTTGTAAAGAAGGACCTGATCAGTCGATTTTTTGCTGAGTCCAAGATTCCTAAAAGATCCATTTCGAAGAAAATGGACAAAATAGCTGAATTAATGCAAGTCGCAGAAATTATTTTCTTCGAGTACATGGTTACAGAGGAAGAGTTGAATAAAGCCATGGAAACCATTGTCCAGCTATTTGATTTCAATATTTCCGATGAAATTTTCTCGGATGATCTTCTTTTCGAAAATGCAGCCAACCGTGAAAACATTGATGAAGTGAGAAGAATGGCCGAGCGGCTAATTGAATTGTTAACCAACGATAAAATTGCTGAGGGACTTGAAGAATCCGACAGGTACATAAATGAATATTCGGATGTACCGGTTTTTCTGTATCTCAAACTTCTGCTTCTTGAGATGAAATCTGACAAGCGGCTGGCATTATCCAATTACAGGTACTATGCTGACAAATATCCGGAATATCTTCCCTTTGCATACAAATATGCCATGGCAAATCTCATTGATCAAGGTGAGGATAAGCCGGATCCCATTTCAGAAAGCCTGCATCTGAAAAACTTTTATCCGGGAAAAAACACCTTCTGCCGTCAGGAGGTTTTGCTGTATACTCAATTGCTTACCCATTATTATGGCTTGTCGGGTGAACCCGCAATGGTAGAAATGTTGTTCCAATATATGGCGGTGCATCACCCCGGTAACATCTCCGACTACGAAGTGTTTGCTGCAAAGTTTACAAAGATGCCGAAGGTTATCGGATGGTGTGAAGCCTGGCTGAGGGAACAGGAGTGATTGGTTTTCAAAGCGACCTCAGGCGCCACGGTTTCGAAAATCGATTTTCATTGGTTTTGTGTTTTAACAATTCCAGTATCAGCCGTCCTTTTAAGGTGGTCAGGTATTGTTGTTTTGGGCTCGTGGGCTTACTGGGAATGGTCATAGTGAGCCAATTTACAGCGACCAAAGGCTGGATGTATGTTTCAAAATTTTTTGCACGATTACTTAAATTAATTCCCCCCAAAATATTGGTCCGTGAAACGGGGTACTGAGCCAACGCTAAAACATCCTTCAACTTACTATCTATACCACCAGCTATACCTCCAGCTATACCACTGACCTCATTTAAATCTGAATAATCAAGTATTTGGTTCAACAGGCTGTCAATGCCTGCGATATTCCATTTCACCTTGCTGAAATCTACGGCAACGGGAAGTTTTTGTGCAAATGCGGTATGGATTGGCAATGCTACCTGAAACCAGGTCCGCTCATCATCAAAATCGAATAAAGCTTCTGGGGAGTTATTTTGCTGCATTGCCTTCTTGAGAGCAGGCAAGCCGGTTGCATGTCCCTCAGTTAACTTAAGTTCTTTTAAAAAATCGCCCAGCCGCCGGTTCCGGTAACGCTTAGGAATCGCCCTGCCAGTCGCAAAATCTTCTCTTTTTATGGAGCGGTCGGGGCCACCGGAATTGTACAACAAAATAGCATTGGGTTCAATCCTTATTTTAACCGGTTCCAATTCCTGGTAATTGACAGGCAAGAGGTCACTGGTTCGAATCCAGTATGTCTCACGCAGATAATCAAGGACTTACAAGATCAAACTTGTAGGTCTTTTTTGTTATGTTACACTTTTGTAACACAAGCTGTACTCTGAATACTGGTTACGAATAATTGTAGTCGCATTTTGCGAACAAAGTTGGCGTAAGACAGCATCGACTTTTGTGCGTATTTACCGGACAGTACGGCACAACGTCAATAGTTTTGGCTAATGTTTTCGGGAAAGATCACAAAGACACTTTTCGTGATGTTCAAGAAATAAAGTGTAGCCCGGATTTCGACGGTCCAATTTCGGATCCTCCACTTATATGACAACTGGCTCCATCGTTATGGTTAATCCAAATTTTCTCGCGATTGTCGTCAAGGCCTCTGTATATCACTTTTAGGACTTCGCAGATCCAGAGTTTTTAATGTTTTTGTTTCCCCCTTAAACCCCCTATATCCTTTTCTTTATCTTTGTCTTTATCCTTGTCTTTATCTTTAGCTCCTTACAAGGGGCTTCCAAGCCCCTTCCAAGGCCCTTGTTTGATTTTAGCACTTTTTGATACATTTATCAAAAACAGCTTCGCAAAAAAAAATTAAGACATCGCCGCCGAAGTTGAGTTAATACTTCTCTGTTTTAAAACCACTGCCAATAAGATAACCTTCAAGCAGGAGATTCTTGCGTTTTGTGACCTGATGGAAAAGGTAAGGTCAAAATCAGAACCGTCATCTGGCTCGGAACTTTGACAGCAAGCTGGTCATACGATTATTTTGTTTAACCAGTGATTCTTATTTTATCTGTGGACAGAATGAAACTTTTTCCATTGATCCGGTTTTTCC